>JADGPB010000074.1 GCA_017882655.1 Propionibacteriales bacterium | reverse complement strand
TCCCTGAGGACGCGGCGGATGACCTCCGCGAACCGCAGGGTGAGGAACACTCCGAGCATCGCGGTGAGCAGCGCCACGGCGACGACGATGTAGCCGATCAGGGTCGACGACGACTGCACGGCCACCATGATCGCGACGATGACGCCTGGGCCGGCCAGCAGGGGCGTCCCCAGTGGCACGATCGCCACGTTGATGTTCGCCTCGGGCGCGTCGTCAGCGGGTGACTCGTCGAAGTGACCGGTGAGCAGCTGCAGTGCGACGAGCAGGAGCAGCAGACCACCCGAGACCTGTAGGGCCGGCACGGACACGTGCAGGTAGTTGAGGATGAACCGCCCGAACAGGCCGAAAAGACCCGTGACAGCGAGGGCGACCAAGGTCGCGCGTCGGGCCGCCACGTTCCGCTGCCTCGGGGACATCCTGCGCGTGAGCCCTAGGAAGACGGGCAGGAGCCCTGGCGGGTCGAGGATCACCCACAACGTCAGAACAGTTGAGGTGAAGACATACCCGTACGAGCTCACAGCACTCCCTTCGCGAGGGACCACGCTAGTGGGGCCGAGCCGTATCCCTCACGTCGGTCCCCGTACGGGCATCCATTCTGCTGTCCGGTCGCGGCTCAGAACGAGTGCAGCGGGCGCTGGCCGGGGCCGAGGCTCGACCGAGGGACGATCTCCTTGCCGAACGGGAAGCAGGTCACGGGGATCATCTTGAGGTTCGCCAGAGCGACAGGGATGCCGACGATCGTGACGGTCTGCGCCAGCGCCGTGACGACGTGCCCGACGGCGAGCCACATACCGGCGGCCAGGAACCACACGACGTTGCCGATCGCCGATGCCGCACCCGCGCCCGGCTTCTCGACGACCGCGCTGCCGAACGGCCACAGCGCGTACTTGGCCATCCGCAGCGACGCGACCCCGAACGGGAACGTCACGATCAACAGACAGGCGAGGAGACCGAAGAAGAAGTAGCCGAGGGCGAGCCACAGCCCGCCGAAGATCAGCCAGATGAGATTGAGCAGCGTACGCATATGTTCCGCGCCGGGGTGGCGCGCCCTTCCTGGCTCCAGTGAACACGCTTCGCCGGTACAGCACGTCCTGGGCTGCCCGGGTCCTACCCCGGGACCTCTGGACTGCGATCAGGGTCGCCCGCTGGATAGGGTGTCGCGCGTGGTGAAAGGCGCGGCGAGTCCGCAGCGGGACGTCGTGAGCTTCGTCCGGCGCAGCGCCCGCATGAACCCGTCGCAGCAGCGCGCCTGGCGCGACCATCGCATGCCCTACCTCCTCGACATCCCCCGCGGCCCCATGTCCACCTCGGTCGCCCCGCAGGAGCCACTGGACTGGCCCGAGGTCTTCGGGCGTACGGCCCCGCTGATCGTCGAGATCGGCGCCGGCAACGGGGACTCGCTCGTGGCCACGGCCGAGGCCCATCCCGACACCGACATCATCGGGTTCGAGGTCTTCGAGCCGTCGATCGCGTCGACGCTGGGCAAGCTCGCAGCGCAGAGGCTGACCAATGCCCGGATCGTGCTCGCCGACGGCGTTCAGGGGCTGCGCTGGCTCGTACGGCCGGACTCGCTCGACGCCGTCCACGCGTTCTTCCCGGACCCCTGGCACAAGTCGCGCCACCACAAGCGACGCCTGATCTCCCCGGAGGTCTGCGCTCTGTTCGCCGATCGCCTACGTCCCGGTGGCCTGCTCCGTGTGGCAACAGACTGGGAGGACTACGCGTTGGCGATGCGCGAAGTGCTCGATGCCTCGCCGCTCACCAACGAGTTCTCTCGCTGGGCGCCCCGCTTCGAGGAGCGACCGATGACGAAGTACGAGGTGCGCGGGATCGCCGCGGGCAGGACGGTGTACGACCTGTGCTACCGCCGATGAGTACCGACCTTGTCCGATGGCGGCTCGACGTCGCGTACGACGGCACCGCCTTCTCCGGATGGGCAGCACAGCCAGGTCTTCGTACCGTCGAAGGCGATCTCGGCGACTGGATCGGGCGGGTCCTGCGTCTCGCAGAGCCGCCACGGCTCACCTGCGCCGGCCGTACCGACACCGGCGTCCACGCTCGTGGCCAGGTCGTTCACGTCGATCTGCCGGCCATCTCGCAGACCTCGCGCAGAGGGCCGCAGGACACGGGCACGGTCCTTGCCCGTCGCCTGCCACGCGCCCTGCCCGAGGACCTGGTCGTACGACGCGTCACCCGGGCGCCGGACGGCTTCGACGCCAGGTTCTCGGCGATCTGGCGCCGGTACGTGTACCGGCTGTGGGACAACCCGTCCGAGGCCGATCCCCTGCGGCGCCGCCACGTCGTACGCCACCTTGACCCACTGGACGTGGCGCTCCTCCACGAAGCCGGCACGGACCTGCTCGGGCTCCACGACTTCGCCGCGTTCTGCAAGCGCCGCGACCAGGCGACGACGATTCGTACCCTGCAACGCGTCGAGGCCGTACGACTCCCGGACCGCACGATCGAGGTCACCGTCCAGGCGGACGCGTTCTGCCACTCGATGGTGCGTTCGCTCATGGGCGCCCTGACCGCGGTCGCAGCCGGACGCAAAGACCGTGTCTGGCTGCGGGGATTGCTCACGCTCGGAGCGCGCGCTGGCGATGTCACGGTGCTTCCCGCGGCCGGTCTCACGCTCGAAGAGGTCGGCTATCCGAAGGACGCCGACCTCGCCATCCGTGCCGCCGCGGCCCGGACGACCCGCAGCCTGCCGGAGGAGTGCCCGTGAGCCACTATTTCGAGACCCCCCAGGGGAAGGCCGAGACGTTCCGCATCCCGATGCGGCTCTGGGACGAAGAAGTTGAGCTTGACTCCGCGCGCGGAGTCTTCTCGAGGGGCGGCCTCGACCCCGGTACGGCGATGCTGCTGCGCTCCTGCGACCCGCCCGAAGGTCCCGTAGGGCTCCTGGACCTCGGCTGCGGGATCGGACCGCTCACGATCGCCCTCGGGCTTGCGAACACCGACGCGCGGATCACGGCGGTCGACGTCAACGAGCGGGCCCTCGCGTTGACGCGCGCCAATGCCGACCGGCTCGGAATCGGCGAGCGGGTCACGACGGCCCTGCCCCAGGACGTACCGACCGACGAGCTCTACGACGAGATCTGGTCCAACCCGCCGATCCGGATCGGGAAGGAGGCGCTGCACGAGCTCCTGGGCACCTGGCTCACCCGGCTCCGTCCCGAGGGCACCGCCTGGATGGTGGTCGCCCGCAACCTCGGGGCCGACTCTCTCGCGGTGTGGCTCGCGGAGCAGGGCTGGGAGTGCGAGCGTGTCTCGAGTGCGAAGGGGTTCAGGGTGTTCGCCGTACGGCGCGGAGTTGTCCAAAACACCGCCGATGGCCATGAGCTCATGCTATGAACGGACACGGATGACTTGCCGGTCTGCGGCGGTCACCACCGGGCCACAAGGAGCACACATGGGATTCGCTGATGAGCTGAAGGCGAAGGCTGCCGAGCTGCTGGACGACGCTAAGGATGTCTTCGAGGACGCGAAGGACAAGGCCGGCGACCTGTACGAAGGGGCCAAGGACAAGGTCGAGGAAGTGTTCCACGGTGACGCCGCCGATGCGGTGAAGGACAGCGCTGCCGATGTCGCCGACAAGGCGAACGAGGTCGCGGACGGTGCCGCCGGAACCGTGCCCCACGCGGCCGACGAGGCCACCAGCTGACGCTGACACCGGAGAGGGCGCCGATCCTACGGTCGGCGCCCTCACGGCTGTCTCAGCCCGTGTAGGTGACCTCTCGGAGCACCTCCGGCCAGCGGCGATCGAGGCGCCGGCCACCGATGACGACGCCCCACACGATCACGGCCGCAGCAGTGATGAGCGCGATCGGCATCGTCGCGTACACGGCCCACCTGTAGCTGTACGACAGGGCTGCGACCGCCAGCGCCGGTGCGGCCACGAGCAACGCGAGCACAACCGTCAGCAGGCTCACGACGATCGACAGCGGTCCGCCGCCTGAGCCCTTGCCGAACGGGTTGCTGCCTGGTGGCGGGACAGGGACCTGGATGATGCTGCCGAGGTGCGACCCGACCCCGAGCGAGGCGCCGGTCACCGCGATGGTCGCCGCGCCGAACGGGAGCAGGTTCTCGGAGCCGGTCGACAGCACCCCCATGAGAAGGACGAGGGCCACGATGGGCAGCGCGATGGTGCTGAACCCGACGAGCCGGCCCAGCCTGTCCTCCCAGCCCTTCACTGACGTGGTGAGGTGGGTCCACAGGGCGCTGTCGTCGTACGAGATGTCGAACGCCAAGGTCGGTCCGAGCAGGAGACCGAGGAACGGCGCGACGAGCAGCAGCGAGATGCCCCCGGCGCGGCCACCGGCGGCATTGACCCCAGCGACCGAGACGCCCACGAGTACCGGCGCCAGCATCATCGAGAAGACCGACAGCAGACGACGCGGGTCCCGACGGTAGTAGCGGAGCAACCGGCCTGCGATGACGGCCGTCGTCGACCCGGAGAACCATCGGTCGATCGCGCTCTCCCGAGTCACGCGGACCACGACGTCGGGCACCTCGAGGGGTGTGGTGAGGGCTCGCCGAAGGGCGGCCCACCAGCCCACGACGAGTGCTGCAAGGGTGCCCACAGCCAGCGCAGCATGACCGAGCGCAGCCGCCATATTGCCCTGTGCCACATCGGCCGGCAGCACCCATGCGGCACCGAACGGGGTCCACGACAGCACGGTGGCGGCGTGATCTAGGGCGGCCATGACCGCTTCCGGACCGTCGGTGTGGGAGATCGCCGAGCTGGCCAGCTGCATGACGATGGTGATGCCGACCGCGAACCCCACCACAGCGAGGCCGGTGAGGTCCCGGAACCGGCGTGAACCGAGCGCGCCGGCGAACGCGGTGGTGAGCACGTGCGGGATGAGCGTCGCGGTGAGCACCCCGAGCAGGGCGCCCACCACTGCGGCGATGAACGTGGGAACGCTCCTAGTCCAGCCGACGACGCTGCACAGCGCCACGAGGATCGACAAGGCGGAGCCGAGACCGATCAGGCCGGCGACGTACAGGCCAGGCAGGAGTCTGAAGGCGGAGAGGGGCAGCAGCGCGAACCGGCCCGGCGAGAGCGCGTCGTCGGTGCCGGTGAGGACCAGCGGCAGCCAGACCCAGGCGAGCATGAGCGAGAAGCCGATCAGTACGGTCACCGCCCGTGCCATGACGAGATCAGTTCCGCCGAGGACGAGCAGCACGAGGCAGACGGGCGCCGTGAAGAGGAGTGACACGATCGCGACCGCGGCCACCGCGACCCGGTGCCGGCTCGGGCCCGCGAGGCTGCGCCGCAGCAGGCGGAACCGGAGCCCTACGAGGAGTGCAACCACGCCAGCGACTCCGACTCGAGGTGACGAGCGCCGACCAGGTCAAGGAACCGTTCGGTGAGGCTGTCCCCCTGGCGTACGTCGCCTAGGGTTCCCGCTGCCAGTACGCGCCCGTGGAGGACGATGGCGAGGGAGTCGCACAGCGCCTCCACGATCTCCATGACGTGGCTCGACAGCAGCACGGTGCCGCCCGACGACACGAACGCCTTGAGGATCTGCCGGATCATGTCGCCGGACACGGGGTCGACCGATTCGAACGGTTCGTCGAGGATGAGCAGCCGAGGCGCGTGGACCAGTGCGCACGCGAGACCGATCTTCTTCGTCATGCCCGCCGAGTAGTCGCACACGAGGAGCTCCGCGTCGTCCGCGAGGCCCAACGCGCTCAACAGCTCCTCGGCCCGGGCCTCGGCGACCCGCCGGTCCAGCCCGCGCAGCAGGGCCACGTAGCGGATGAGCTCCCGCCCGCTGAGCCGGTCGAAGACGTGGAGCCCGTCGGGGAGCACGCCGATCAGAGACTTGGCCGCCACGGGATCCGACCACACGTCATGGCCGAGCACCTCGACGGTTCCCGAGTCAGGACGCAGCAGACCGGTGACCATCGAGAGCGTCGTCGTCTTGCCCGCACCGTTGGGGCCAACGAGTCCGTACATCGATCCGGCGGGCACGAGCAGCGAGAGTCCGTCCACCGCACGCTTGTCACCGTACGTCTTGACGAGGTCGGTGACCCGAAGTGCTGGCACAGGCCGAATTGAACACCCGACCGTGCCTTAGGCGATAGCCGGGGCCCCGTTAGTGGATGAAAGCGCACGATCCACTGCCTGGAACGCCCGCAAGGACTGGAGGAATAGCCCCGCCCGGGACAGGGTTGTCCCCAACAGATGGGTATAGAACGTAGAGAACCCCAGACACCGACGAAAACCGAAGCTAGAAGGAGACAACATGGCTGTCTACACCCTGCCCGATCTCGACTACGACTACGGCGCACTGGCCCCGCACATCAGCGGCGAGATCATGGAGCTGCACCACAGCAAGCACCACGCCGCGTACGTGGTGGGCGCGAACACGGCTCTCGAGAAGCTCGCCGAAGCGCGTGACAAGGACGACTTCGCCGCGGTGAACAAGCTCGAGAAGGACCTCGCGTTCCACCTCGGTGGCCACATCAACCACTCGGTCTTCTGGAAGAACATGTCGCCGGACGGCGGCGGCGAGCCCACGGGTTCCCTCGCCTCGGCGGTTGCGGAGACGTTCGGCGGCTTCGCCAAGTTCCAGCGCCACTTCTCCGAGACGGCCAACGGCATCCAGGGCTCCGGCTGGGCGATGCTCGTCTGGGACACCCTCGGTGGGCGCCTCAACATCAACCAGCTGTACGACCAGCAGGGCAACCTGCCCGCGGGCCAGGTGCCGCTGCTCCAGCTCGACATGTGGGAGCACGCGTTCTACCTGCAGTACAAGAACGTGAAGGCCGACTACGCGAAGGCGTGGTGGAACGTCGTCAACTGGGCCGACGTCCAGGCCCGGTACGACCGCGCTGTGACCCAGACCGCCGGCTTGATCTGACCGACTGATCGAGGCCGGGACGCTTACGCAGCGTTCCGGCCTCGATCGTTGTCCGGGGAGTTTGGCATACTGCGCGGGTGTCCCGAACGCTTGCAGACGTGACCTGGCCGGCGCGTACGGCCAGGTTGCTGATCCGCCGCGTCACCGCCGAGGACGCGGCCGCGGTGTGGCGCTACCGGAGGCTGCCCGAGGTGTACGACTGGATCACCACGGCACCGGCGGACGAGGACGCGTTCACGGCGTACTTCGAGGATCCTCATCGTCTGGCCGTGACGCTGGCGGTCGAGCACGAAGGGGTCGTGATCGGTGACCTCTACCTGCACATCGAGGATCCCTGGGCGCAGACCGAGGTGAAGGAGGCCGCCCGCGGCGTCCAGGCGGAGATCGGCTGGGTCTTGGACCCTTCCTACGGCGGTCAGGGCCTGGCCAGCGAGGCGGTCGCCGCCATGCTGCGGATCTGCTTCGAAGAGCTCGGGTTGCGCCGCGTGGTCGCGAACTGCTTCGCCGACAACACGGGATCGTGGCGGCTCATGGAGCGGCTCGGGATGCGACGGGAGGCGCACACCGTGTCCGACTCCCTGCACCGGTCGGGCCGCTGGCTGGACGGGTACGCCTACGCGTTGCTGGCCGCCGAGTGGCGCCCGGTCAGCTGACGATCAGGGCGGTGCGCCCTACCCGGAGACCTCCGCGTGGACCGCGAGCATCCGAGCCGCCGACGTGTCCCACGAGTACAGCTCGGCGCGCGTACGAGCCGCCTGACGCAGGCTGTGCGGGTCGTCGACGAGCCGCGTCCCCAAGCGCTGTACGGCATCGGCCAGGGCCGCCGCGCATGGCGCTCCCCACTCTGCACAGCTGTCGTCGACGAGCTCGCGGGCACCGCCCACGTCGGCCGTGACAACGGGCGTCCCGCACGCTAAGGCCTCCAGCACCGCCAACCCGAACGTCTCCGTGGGCGCGACCGAGAGCGAGATGTCGGCCTCTCCGTACAGGCGGGCCAGTTCCTCGCGCCCGTCGACGTACCCGAGGAAGCGCACCGGCCCTTCCTCGGCCTGCTCCCGTAGCCACGCGAGGTGCGGGCCTGTGCCGGCGACGGTGAGCTCCACCGGCACGCCTCGCCGGTGGAGCTCGGCGGCTACCGCGATCGCAAGCTGTGGGTACTTCTCGCGCGACATCCGGCCGGCATGGATCAGCCGAATCACAGCGCCAGGGTCCGACCGCTCTGCCGGCGGCCGGAACGTGTCGAGATCCACGCCCAGAGGAACCGTGACCAGCCGCGCACTCGTACCGTCCCACTCGCCTGCCGAGTACCGCGTGGTGACCACCACGCGATCGAAGTCCCTTGCCAGCGCGCGGTTCCGCAGGTGGACCAGGGGGCGCACCGGCAGTCGGAGGAAGTCGGACGCCATGTCGTCGAGCCGCTCATGGCTGAACAGGATGCTGCCCGCACGGTGCCGCCGGGCCCAGGGGCCGATCCCCGCGAGCGTCCATTTGTCGGAGACCTCCACCGAGGTCGGCGCGAAGTCCTCGAGGGCTTTGAGCACTCCGCTCATGGCAAGGATGATCCTGTAGCCGCCCGTGACCCGGACGCCACGTACCTGCGCGACGATTCCCGCTGCGCTCTCGGTCACACGATCCTCGGGTCCGGGGATGACCAGCAGCCGTTCGTGTCCCGCAGTCACATAGCGCTGGCCCAGCTGATCGATCGCGCGCCGCATGCCGCCTGAGGTCGGCCCGACGAAGTTCGCCAACTGAGCGATGCGCACCCGGCGACTCTAGCGACGCCGCCTGCAAACGCGAACGCGGCGCCCCCGAAGCCGGGAGCGCCGCGTGCGTCGTACTCAGATCACTCGGATGTGTCGTCCTCGTTCTTCTCCGCGACAGCGGCGTCGTCCTCGGTCACGAGCTCCTCGGCATTGGGCTCGCTGGTCTCCTCGACGAGCTTCGCGGCCTTGGCCTTCGGCTCCGCCTTGGCGGCCTTGGGCTCGGCCTTGGCGGCCCGACCCCGGTTCTTGCGACCCTCTTCGACGGACTCGGTCACGATCTCGATGACAGCCATGGGGGCGTTGTCGCCCTTGCGGTTGCCGACCTTCGTGATCCGGGTGTAGCCGCCCTCACGCTCCGCGAGCGCCGGGGCGATCTCGGTGAAGAGGACGTGGACG
>JADGPB010000073.1 GCA_017882655.1 Propionibacteriales bacterium | reverse complement strand
GTTCACCGGGGCCACGAGCACCGAGTTGGACCCGATGAACGACGCCTTGCCCACCGTCGTACGGCTCTTCGTCACCCCGTCGTAGTTCGCGAAGATCGTGCCGGCTCCGATGTTGGCGCCGTCGCCGACCTCCGCGTCACCGCAGTACGTGAGGTGCGGGACCTTGGCGCCTTCACCGATCACCGCGTTCTTCGTCTCGACGAACGCGCCGATCTTGCCGTGGGCTCCGAGCCGGGTGCCGGGACGCAGGTACGAGTACGGGCCGACGTCGGCACCTTCCCCGATGACTGACAGCGTGGCGTGGCACTTCGTGAGGTTCGCCCGTGGCCCGACCTCGACATCGGTGAGCATGACGTCCGGACCGATCGTCGCGCCTTCGCCGACCGACGTCGCACCGCGAAGGATCGTGTTCGGGAACAGCGTCACATCTTCAGCGAGGTCGACCGTGTCGGCCACCCAGGTGGTCTCGGGATCCATGACCGTCACCCCGGCCCGCATCCACCCGATGAGGATCCGGCGGTTGAGCTCCTTCGACAGCTCCGCGAGCTGGACGCGGTCGTTGACGCCCTGGGTCTGCCACGGGTCGTCGATGAGGTGGGCGCCGACACCGCGTCCGATGCGGTTCGCGTAGCCGATGACGTCCGTCAGGTACATCTCGCCCTGGGCGTTGTCGGTGCCGAGGTCGGCGAGCCCAGCTCGCAGCGTGTCGGCGTCGAAGACGTAGATGCCGGAGTTGATCTCCCGGATGTCGCGTTCGTCGTCCGTCGCGTCCTTCTCCTCGACCACGCGGGTCACGCGTCCGTGCTCGCGCACGATCCGTCCGTAACCTGTCGGCGAGTCGATGACAGAGGTGAGCACGGTCACCGCGTTGTCGGCGGCGCGATGCTCGGCGACGAGTCCGGCAAGGGTCTCGCCGGTCAGCAGCGGGACGTCCCCGTACGTCACGACCACGTCGCCGGACAGCTGCTCGAGCGCCTCGAGACCGACCCGTACCGCGTGCCCCGTACCGAGCTGATCCTTCTGGAAGGCCTGGACCGCGTACGGCGCGATCTCCTGCAGATGTGCTGACACCTGCTCCTGCTGGTGACCGACGACGACGACGAGGTGGTCGGGTTCGAGAGAGGTCGCGGCGGTGATCGCGTACGACAGCATCGACCGGCCGCACATCTCATGGAGGAGCTTGGAGCGCTTCGACTTCATCCGCGTCCCGCCGCCTGCGGCGAGGACGACGACGGCAGCCACACCAGCGCTGGAATCGTGGGACACACGCCCTCCTTTGCTATTGGCTCTCGCTCCCCGGGTAGGAGTCGAACCTACGTCGCTTGATCCTGATTCAAAGTCAGGCGGGCCCTACCGGCAGACCAACCGGGGAATGCGAGTCGGGTGGTGCCGAATCGCCTCCAACTCTATAGAACTCCTGCGTGGGCGTCTCGCTTACCTGACGACTGCGGCCACCGCATCGCTGACGTAGCCGAGGTTGGCGTCGTTGAGGGCGGCGATGCAGAGGCGGCCGGAGTCGGTCCCGTACACGCCGAACTCGCTCCGGAGCCGCAGCATCTGGTCCTTCGAGAGGCCCGAGTAGCTGAACATGCCGACCTGGTCGGTGATGAAGCTCATGTCCTGCGTCACTCCGGCGGCGGCGAGACCCGCGACGAGGCCGGAGCGCATCGCCTTGATCCGGTCGCGCATACCGCCCAGCTCGCGCTCCCACAAGGTGCGCAGCTCGGGATCGGTGAGCACGAACGCCACGATGGCCGCCCCGTGGGTCGCCGGGCTGGAGTAGAGGGTACGGATGACGACCTTGACCTGGCTGAGTACGCGCTTGGCCTCGGCGGCATCCGAGGTGACGACGGACAGGCCGCCGACGCGCTCCCCGTACAGGCTGAACGACTTCGAGAACGACGTGGCGACGAGGAAGCTGAGGCCCGCGTCGATGACCTTGCCGACGACGTACGCGTCCTCGCTGATCCCCTCAGCGAAGCCCTGGTACGCCATGTCGAGGTACGGGACGAGACCGCCTGCGCCGACGGTGGCGATCACCCGGTCCCAGTCGGCCGGCGCCAGCTCGTACCCGGTCGGGTTGTGGCAGCGCGCGTGCAGCACGACGATCGTGCCCGGCGCGGCGGCCTGGAGGTCGGCGACCATCCCGTCGACGTCGACGCGACGGTTGACCGGGTCGTAGTAGCGGTACGTGGCGACCGGGAACCCGGCACGGCTGAACAGCGCCTGGTGGTTCTCCCACGAGGGGTTCGAGACCAGCACGGTCGCGTCCGGGTTGCTGAGCTTCAGAAGGCCGGCGCCGATGCGCAAGCCACCGGTACCGCCGAGTGCCTGGACCGTGACGACCCTTCCCTCGGCGACGATGGAGGACTCCGTCCCGAAGATGAGCTCCTTCATCGCCGCGACGTAGCTGGGCATGCCGTCGATCGGCAGGTAGCTGCGAGGCTTCTCGGCGTTGGCCAGCGCGTGCTCGGCGACCTTGACGCACTCGAGCAGCGGGACCTTGCCCGTCGCGTCCAGGTACACCCCGACGCCGAGGTTGACCTTCGTCGGCCGGGTATCGGCGACGAACGCCTCGGTGAGGCCGAGGATCGGGTCGGCGGGAGCCTGCTCGACGGAGGAGAACAGCGACATCACGGGGTCCTTTCGCGTGGTGTAGGGCAGCATATCGGCGCTCACCGGCACGAGCTCAGGGGTTTCCGCGGCGGCTCGGTACGCGCCCCGCGTTGGCGCAGACTCACAGGCAAGGCCAGACTGAGGGGGTGCCTCACAGCGAACAGTCCCGCGCACGCCGCGGCCGGATCCGGATGGCCGGGGCCCAGCGTAGGGACCAGCTCGTAGGGGTAGCACGTTCCGCGTTCGCCGAGAAAGGCTTCGACGGTACGAGTGTCGAGGACATCGCCGCGAGGGCCGAGGTCTCCAAACCCGTCGTGTACGAGCACTTCGGCGGCAAGGAAGGGCTGTACGCGGTGGTCGTAGACCGCGAGGTCCAGACGCTCCACACCGCGATCCGCGAGGCGCTCATGACGCCGCACGCCGGGTCGCGACGCCTGATCGAGCTCGGGACGATGGCTTTGCTGGACTACATCGAGTCATGCCCAGAGGGATTCCGCATCCTCACCAGGGACCGTACGGGCGGCCAGACCGGTGGGTCGTACGGCAGCATCCTCGCCGACATCGTCACTCGGGTCCAAGACCTGCTGGGAGCGGTGTTCCTGCACCGAGGGCTCGACCCCAAGGCGGCTCCGCTGTACGCGCAGGCGTTGACCGGCATGGTCTCGATGACCGGTCAGTGGTGGCTCGACAACCCCCAGCTGGGCAAGGCTGAGGTGGCGACCCACCTCGTGAACCTCGCCTGGAACGGCATGCACAACCTCGGCAAGGAGTTCCACCTGTCCGACGAAGCCGGCCACCTCGCCGATCCCGGGAGTCATCTCCAGTGAGTCACCTGCTCCGGACGCGGGCCGTCCTCGGAGTGGCACTGCTGTTCATGATCAACGGCGCGACCGTCGCCACGTACGCAGCCTCGCTGCCCGGGCTCCGCCTTCGCCTCGGCCTCACCGAGGTCACCGTCACGGTCGCGCTGCTCACCCTCGGCCTCAGCGCCATCGTCGGCCAGCAGCTCGCAGGGCGGATCAGCGACAGGCTCGGTCTGCGGCGGGTGTGCCTCGCGGCCATCCCCGTCCTGGCCTCCGGGTCGCTCATCGTCGGCCTCGCGCCGATCTACGCCGTCCTGCTCTGCGGTGTCGCCGTGATCGGGCTCGGCAACGGCTTCCTCGACGTCGCGATGAATACCCTGGCCGTCGAGGTGGAGCGGGCCCGCTTCTACCCGGTGATGAGCCGTATCCACGGCACGTGGTCGCTCGGCCAGCTCATCGGCAGCGGTGTGGTCCTCGTCGCGGCGATCATCACCCCGGGTGCAGGTCTGGTCCTCACTGCGGGACTCATGACCGCAGGGCTGGGGGTCGTGGCGTTGCTCGTGGGCCTGCGGATCGTCCCGTCGGCCGTCGGTCATCACGAGCAGGGCGAACGGGGCGAGCGGCCGGTCAAGGCCAAGCTGCCGCGCGCGATCTATCTGCTCGGCGTGATGAGCATGGGGTTCGGGCTGAGCGAGGGTACGGGTATCGACTGGTCGGCCCTCCACGTCACCGACGTCGCGCACGTGTCACCGGGAATCGGCGCGCTCGGCGTGACGATGGTCTCCGGCTGCATGATGATCATCCGGTTCGCCGGCGACGCGATCGTCGCGAAGGTAGGGCGGGTCTGGGTGGTACGCGTCGGCTCCGTCACGGCCGCGATCGGCTTCGTGCTCACCGCGACGCTGTCCACGCTCCCCCTCGTGCTGCTGGGCTGGGCGCTCGTCGGGCTGGGGATCGGCATCATCGCGCCCCAGGTGTACGCGGCGGCCGGCTACCTCGCCGGTGCCCGCGGCCTCGCCGTGACGGTGTCGTTCGGGTTCACGTCCATCCTCGCCGGCCCGGCCGTCATCGGCTGGCTCGTGCACGGCGTCGGGATCCAGCACACGATGTTCCTACCCGCCGCTCTCGCGGTCGCCATCCTCTTCGGTGCCCAGATCCTGCGGGCAGGGGAACGGCCGACCGCTGGCCGGTGATGGCTGTCTGAGCGTCAGACGGACGGCTCCTGCTCGTCGGCGACCGACAGCAGCATGGCCCGCAGCAACGTGGCCAGCTGCGCGCGATCCCGTCCAGGTATGTCGGCGAGCAGTCGTTCCTCGGAGAGGAGCAGATCCGATAGAGCGGCATCGACCACGGCCAGGCCCGTAGCGGTCAGCGACACGATCGCGGCCCGGCCGTCGCTGGGGTGGTGGTCGCGCCTCACGAGCTCGCGCTCGACGAGGCGGGCGATGCGGTGCGTCATCGTGCCGCTGGTGACGTGGGTCGATCGGGACAGCTCCCCGGGCGTCAGCTGGTACGGCTTGCCCGAGCGCCGGAGCGCCGCCAGCACGTCGAACTCGAACGCTCCCAGCCCGTGCCCTGCGAACGCCGCGTCGCGAGTGGTGGCGTGACGGCTCGCGATCCGGCTCACGCGACTGAGGACCTGCATGACTTCGACCTGGAGGTCAGGCCGTTCCCGCCGCCACGCGGCGACGATCTCATCGACCTCGTCGCGTCGCTCGGGTGCCTGACTCATGGCCGCCATATTGCCACCCCCCGAAGGCATGGGTGCACGAGGCCCACGGCTGATGGCTGTGAGCACACGGAGATTGCGTCGCCTTTCAGCTGGCGCTGAGGACGCGGGCGCCCGATACCGGGCCTCTCGCGCGGAGGACGGCGCGGACCGAAGGGAACGAGCTCAACCCGACGGACAGCTCGACGGCGTCGTCCTCGTCAGCGCACAGGAAGGCCACGGTCGGGCCCGAGCCGCTGACGATCGAGGTGACGCCGCCGATGTTCAGCCCTTCCTCGAGCGTCTCGAGGATCGGCGGGTGGAGCCTGATCGCCGAGTGCTCCAGGTCGTTGCACATCCCGTTCCGTACAGCCTGCAGGTCATGCGAGGCCAGACCCGTCATGAGACCGTCGATGATCAGGCGCGGCGTCGTGGAGGCGGCGCTGTACACGTCGTAGTCGGCGAACACCTTCGCCGTCGAGAGTCCGCCATGCGCGAGCGCGAACACCCACTCGTACGTCCCCTTGCACAACGCGGGCGCCAGCTGTTCGCCGCGGCCGGTCCCCAGTGCGCACCCGCCCATCAGCGAGAACGGCACGTCGCTGCCCAGCTCTGCCGCGAGCTCCATGAGCTCCGGCTGGTCGACATCCAGCCCCCACAGCACCGAGCACGCCAGCAGCGCGCCGGCGGCGTCCGCCGATCCGCCGGCCATCCCGCCGGCGACGGGGATCCGCTTCTCGATCGAGAGATGTGCGCCGAGCTCCGCCACGCCGTACCGCGCGCGCAGCAGGTCAGCCGCCTTGAGCGCCAGGTTCGACATGTCGCGCGGCACCTGGTCGGCGCCCTCACCGGCGACAGCCACGCTGAGGCGTCCCCTTCGCGCGGGCGTCGCCGTGAGGATGTCGTACAGCGACACCGCCATGAACAGCGTGGTGAGGTCGTGATAGCCGTCCGGTCTCCTGGGTGAGACGGACAGGGCGAGGTTCACCTTGCCCGGCACCTGGACCCGTACGGCCCCGTCCAACTCGCTCGACTCCACCCGTCCGAACCTACCTTGCGCGCTCAGAGCTCCGAGGGCAGGTGCGGGACGATCGCCGCGAACTCCTCGATCGTGAGCGTCTCGCCGCGTCGGGTGGGATCGATTCCGGCACGCAGCAGCGCCTCCGAGGCGTCGGCGGAGGACCCGAACACCCCGGACAACGCCGAGCGCAGCATCTTGCGCCGCTGCCCGAAGGCGGCGTCGACGACATCGAAGACGGTCTGCCTGTCGACGGTGGCCGGCGGCTCGCGGCGCGTGAACGCCACGAGACCCGACTCGACGTTGGGCGCGGGCCAGAAGACAGTGGCAGGTACGGTGCCGACGCGCGCCGACGACGCGTACCAGGCGAGCTTCGCCGACGGCGTCCCGTACACCTTGTTCCCGGGCGGCGCGACGAGCCGGTCCGCGACCTCGAGCTGCACCATGACGAGGCCCGACGTGATGCTGGGGAACGTCGCGAGGAGATGAAGGATGACCGGGACGGAGATGTTGTACGGGAGGTTGGCGACCACCCTGGTCGGCAGCGGGTCGAGCTCGGTGATGCGCAACGCGTCGGCCTCGAGCACGGTCAGCCGGTCAGCCGCATCGGGGAGCCGCTCCGAGACCGTACGTTCCAGTCGTGCAGCCAAGGACGACTCGATCTCGACCGCCGTGACGTTCGCGCCGGCCTCCAGCAGACCGAGCGTCAACGACCCGAGGCCCGGACCCACCTCGAGCACGACCTCGTTCGGCTGCACACCCGCGAGCGCCACGATCCGGCGCACGGTGTTGGGGTCGATGACGAAGTTCTGGCCGCGCTGCTTGCTGGGGTGAAGGTCGAGCTCGGCGGCGAGAGCTCGGATGGTGCGGGGGTCGAGCAGGCCCGACCGGACCGGAGCGTCAGCCATCGTCGCCCCACGACCCGCCGAACGCCTCGAACGTGTTGGCGGTGAGCTGCTGGCAGGCTTCGCCCAGGTCCCAGCCGCGCTGGTCGGCCACGAACCGTACGGTGTGGGCGACCAGGTACGACGCGTTGGGCTTGCCGCGCGCCGGCACCGGCGTGAGGTACGGCGCGTCGGTCTCCACCAGCACCTTCTCGCGCGGCGTCGCCGCGAGCGCCTCGCGCAGGTGGGCGTTCGCGTTGTACGTGATGACGCCCGGGTAGGACAGCCAGAAGCCCCGTTCGACGCAGCGTCGCGCGAAGTCGGCGTCGCCGGAGAAGCAGTGCATGACGACCCGGTCGGGCAGCTCGTGCGCAGCGAGCACGTCGAGCACGTCCTCGTGCGCGTCCCTGTCGTGGATGACGAGCGTGACGCCGGCCGACCGTGCGATCGCGATGTGCGCGGCGAACGCGTCCCGCTGAAGGGCCTGGTCGCCGGGGTCGCGAGTACGGAAGTAGTCCAGGCCGGTCTCGCCCACGCCACGTACGTGCGGGCCGAGATTCGCCAACCGCTCGATCTCGGCGAGCCCCGCCTCGACGAGCTCGGGGTGTCGCGCGACGTCGTTCGGGTGCAGCGCCACGTTCGCGACCACCCGGGGGTGGTTCGCCGCGTTCTCGACGCACCGGAGCGAGCTGGCGACGTCCCAGCCGACGTCAACGAGGCGCTCGACGCCGACCTGGCGAGCCAGCTCCAGGTTCGCCTCCACCGGCATGCCCACCCGCTCCGTCACCGAGGCCAGATGGGTGTGGGCGTCGACGACCGAGTACGGGAGCGGCTCGGGCAGTTCCGGCATGCCCCACGTCTCGGGAGAGATCACCGGCTCAGTCTGGCAGAGGGTCGCGGCCTGGACGGCAACCCCGAGCCGCTACGCGTCCAGCTTGTAGCCGAGACCTCGTACCGTCACGAACAGCACCGGGTTGGCAGGGTCGGCCTCGAGCTTGGCTCGCAGCCGCTTCACGTGGACGTCGAGCGTCTTGGTGTCGCCGAAGTAGTCGGAGCCCCAGACGCGGTCGATGAGCTGGCCACGGGTGAGCACGCGGCCGGGGTTGCGGAGGAACATCTCGAGCAGCTCGAACTCCTTGAGCGCGAGGCGTACGGGCTCAGCGTGGAGCGTCACCTCGTGGCGTTCGACGTTCATCCGTACCTGGCCGGCCTCGATCACGTCCGGGATCGGCTCGTTGTCCTGGCCACGACGCAGCACCGCCCGGATGCGCGCGACCAGCTCGCGGTGGCTGAACGGCTTCGTCACGTAGTCGTCGGCGCCGATCTCCAGCCCGACCACCTTGTCGATCTCCGAGTCGCGGGCGGTGACCATGATCACCGGCACGCTCGAGTTCTGCCGCAGCTGCCGGCACACCTCGACCCCGGAAAGTCCCGGCAGCATGAGGTCGAGCAGCACGATGTCCGCGCCGGCGCGGGCGAACTCGTCGAGGCCTGCACGACCGTCGGCCGTCGCCACCACCTCGTACCCCTCTCGGCGCAGCATGTACGAGGTCGCTTCGCGGTAGCTCTCCTCATCCTCGACGAGCAGCACACGGGTCATGAAGCGACCTCCTGGTCGTTGTTCGATGCGGGATGGTCCGGCGAGATCAACGCCGGCAACCTGAGAGTGAAGGTGGACCCGCTGCCCACTTTGCTCCATACGGACACCGACCCGGCGTGCGCCTCGGTGACGAGCTTCACGATCGACAGGCCGAGGCCGGTACCGCCAGAGGCTCGGCTCCGGTCGGGGTCGACCCGGAAGAACCGGTCGAAGATCCGCTCCTGATCGGCGTCGGCGATCCCGATGCCGTTGTCGGTGACCGCGATCTCGATCACCTCGTCGTCACCATTCTTGCGTCGCGCGCACGTCACGGCGACTCGGGCGCCCTCATGGCTGTACGCGATGGCGTTGGCGATGAGGTTCGCCACGGCGTCGATGAGCTGGGGACCGTCGCCGATCACCTCGCCCGGCTCCTTGTCGGACACGGTGAGCGACACCTTGCGCGCCCGGGC
>JADGPB010000072.1 GCA_017882655.1 Propionibacteriales bacterium | reverse complement strand
CTCGTCGTGACAGCAGACGGTACCCAGTCGCTCGCTCGCTCGATCGACACGGCGACCACCGGCAGGTTGCTCCTCTCGGAGGCTTCTGATCCCCGATGGCAGGTGACGGTCGGCGGCGTCGCGCTGGAACGCACCGACTCGCCGGACTGGCGGCCCGCCTTCGCGCTCACCGGTCAGACGGGAGAGGTGAAGGTCGGGCTGGCACCGGAGCGTTGGCCGGGGTGGATCGCCCTGCTGCAGCTCCTGGCCTTCTTGCTGCTGGCACTCTTCGCTGCACCGGCCGTGAGCCGCGAGTCCGACGACTACCGCACAGGCCGTCGCTCCACCGAGGCCGACGAAGGCGTCGGCCGGCACTCGCGGGAGGGCGCCTCATGACACCACGCCTGTGGCGGGCCGGTGTGGCCCTGCTGATCGCGGTCCTCTTCGCGGTCGGCCTGAGCTACGTCCCGTCCCGGCACGTGCCGAACGTGGCCGTGACGGTGACAGGTACGCAGTCGTTGGTGTGCCCCTCCCAGGACCCTGCCGTCGTCTCGACGACGGTGAGGGCCACGGACACGGGCGACGTCAAGGGCCACTCGATCGACGCGAGCGCGTTCGCGACGGTCCCGCCCGCGGGTGTCACCGGAACGGCGCAGCCGTACCTCGTGTCCGGCAGCCAGGCTGTCGGGGCCCTTTCCTCGGGAACGGTCGCCTCGGGCGACCTGAAGGGGTTGTGGCTCGCGGCGTGCAGCCCGCCCTCCATCGAGCAGGCTCTCGTGGGACTCGTGGCGGACGCCACCCACACCGTCTCGCTCCTCATCACGAACCCCGATCCGACGCAGGCCACGGTCGACGTGGCGTTCTACGGAGGCAAGGGGCGGATCACCACGCAGGGCTCACGCGGCCTGTCCGTGCTGGGGAACAGCACCCGTCAGCTCGCGCTCGCTCCGTTGGTCAGCGGCGAAGGCGCCATCACGGCGATCGTGACGGCATCGCAGGGTCGTACCGCGACGTACGCGCGCGTCACCGGCCGCGGCGGTGCGGACTGGGTCGCCCCCTCGGCGTCCGCCGCGACCTCGGCCACGATCGCCGGTGTCCCGGGTGGAACGGGGACGCGCAGCCTCGTCGTGACCAATCCCTCGGATCGTCGGACGACAGTCAGCGTGGACGTGCTCTCGGCCACCGACTCGTTCGTTGCGGCAGGCGCCGAGTCCGTCCCAGTCGAGGCGGCGTCCACGGTGACGATCCCGCTCGACCGGGCCCTCCGGGGCGACGTGGCGGGCCTCAGAATCACCGCGACGCAGCCGGTCGCGGCCGCGCTCTGGTCCACCAGCGCAGACGGAGACCTCGCGGTGACCCCGGCGAGGGCAGCGTTCCAGGGACGCTCTGTCGTACCCCTGATCGCTGGCAGCGTGCTCGTCGCCTCGAATCCCGGCACCGCCGCAGCCTCGCTCACCGTGACGCTTCGCAACGGAGCGTCGACCGTTGACAGCCAGACGCTCACGGTGAACCCGGGGACGACCCTTCAGGTGCCGATGACGACCGGTACGGCGGTCGAGCTGAGCACCACCTCGGCCGACCTGAGGCTCACGACGCTCGTCACCACGCTCAATGCGGTCAACGGTGTCGGAGTAGCTGCGTGGGGCCCTGGCGGACCGGGTGAGGCCGAGGTCTCGCCGACGCTCGACCCGAACCTCGCCTGAGTCAGTCGTCCTCGTCCTCGTCGTCGGGGTCGAGCCGCGTCACCGGGATCCCGGTCAGCGCCGACACCTGCTCGACGAGAGTGCCATGAATGAGCGACCGCAGCTGTCGACGGGTCGTGGCGCGGTGCTCGATCGGTCGTCGATAGACCACGATCCGCGCGGGCGTCGTCGGAGTGGCCTCCTGTGCGGCGGCGAGCGGCACTCGCGTCGACCACTGCCCGGCCATGTCCGGGACGTCCTCGAGGCCGACCTCCACGCCGACCAGGGCCTCAGGCGCTGCGGCGGTGATCCGTGCCAGGGACTCGGACAGGCTCTGTACGAAGAACTCGGCCCGGGCGACCGGACGATCCCGCCTCAGCGCTCGGCCGGCGACGCTGTTGGCCGGTGCCAACGGTCCGCGCATCCCACGCTGGTGGCGATCGCGACGGTCGGACATGCGGCTCACTTTAGTTGTCGCGCCGGCGGCGTGGTGATGGCCGCGGCGCGGGACTCACACGACATGCCCCGGCAATCCGGCTGCCGCGCCATGCGTGGGGCTAGCGTGCGAGCGTGAGAAGGCGCTGCTCGAGGTCGGGATGCTCCGACATGGCTGTCGCCACGCTCACCTACGTCTACGCCGACTCGACCGCGGTGCTGGGCCCGTTGGCACTTCGCGCGGAACCGGGCTTCTATGACCTGTGCCGGGCACACTCGCAGGGGATGTCGGCGCCTCGCGGCTGGGACGTCATCCGGCTACCGCTCGACGAGAACCAGCCGACCCATTCGGCCGACGACCTCATGGCCCTCGCCGACGCCGTACGACAGGCGGCAGGTTTCACGGAAGAAGCCCCGAAGCGTCCGGCCAGCGTCGTCGAGCTGGCCCGGCGCGGTCACCTCACGCTGCTCACGGATGCCGACCCGGCTCCAAGGTTCCACCGGTAGGCTGGGCGAGTGCTAACGACTCCAATCTTCAAGGCCAATGACATCCGCGGGATAGTCGGTGGAGGCGACGCAGAGTGGGACGCCGCGGGGGCGAAGGCGCTAGGCAGGGCCTACGTCGAGGTCTTCGGACTCGCCGGCAAGACGTTCGTCATGAGCCGTGACATGCGCACCAGCGGACCCGAGCAGTCGAAGGCGTTCGCCGCAGGCGCCACCGAGGGCGGCGCGTCGGTCATCGATGTCGGTCTGGCCTCCACCGACGGCCTGTGGTTCGCCTCCGGCCACCTCGGCCTGCCGGGCGTGCAGTTCACCGCCTCGCACAACCCCGCCGCCTACAACGGCGCCAAGTTCTGCAAGGTCGGCGCACAGCCCGTGACCAGCGACTTCCTCATCGAGCTCCGGACGCTCGCGATGACGTACGACGCGGACGGCCTGCCGGCACCCGTCGCGGACCCCGGGACCGTGAGTACCCAAGACATCCTGCCCGAGTACGGCTCGTACCTGCGCTCCTTGGTCAACCTGGACGGCATCCGCCGGCTCAAGGTCGTCGTGGACGCCGGCAACGGCATGGCTGGGTACACGGTTCCCAGCGTGCTGGGCCCGCTGAACGTCGAGGTCATCGGCCTGTTCCTCGAGCTCGACGGATCGTTCCCGAACCATCAGCCGAACCCGCTGGCGCCGGAGAACCTCGTCGACGCGCAGAAGGCGGTCATCGAGCACGGTGCCGATCTCGCGCTGGTCTTCGACGGCGACGCCGACCGCTGCTTCGTCATCGACGAGCGCGGCGAAGTGGTCTCGCCCTCGACGGTCACCGCACTGATCGCCGCGGCCGAGCTGGCCCGCGAGCCCGGCTCGACGATCGTGATCAACACCATCACCTCGCGGTCGGTAGCGGAGGTCGTCGCCGAGAACGGCGGCGAGCTCGTCATCAGCAAGGTCGGCCACACGTACGTCAAGGCGCTCATGGCCAAGTACGGCGCGATCTTCGGCGGCGAGCACTCCGCCCACTACTACTTCCGCGACTTCTGGGGAGCCGACACCGGGATGCTGGCCGGCCTGCACGTCCTGGGGCTGCTCGGCCACGGGGACGTCCCGCTGTCCCGGCTGGCGCGCCAGTACGAGCGGTACGTGGCCTCGGGGGAGATCAACTCCCGCGTCGACGACCAGCAGGCGACGATGGAGAAGGTGGCCGCGGCGTACGCAGACCGCGGCAAGGTCTCCTGGGAGGACGGCCTGCTCGTCCGCGGCGATCATTGGTGGGTCAGCCTGCGTTCGAGCAACACCGAGCCGCTGTTGCGGCTCAACGTCGAGGCTCCGGACGAGGCGACGATGGTGGCATGGCGCGACGAGACGTTGGCGCTGGTACGGGGAGAGGAGAACGCATGACCCAACTCAACGAGGCCCTGCTCGGGATCCTCGCTTGCCCGAACTGCCGTTCGTCGCTGGTCGTCGACTACGAGGCGTCCGAACTCGTCTGCGCCAAGCCGGAGTGCGGCCTTGCCTACCCGGTGAGGGACTCCATCCCGATCCTCCTCGTGGATGAGGCCCGCGCTCCGGGGCACCGGCGGGTGGAGGTGCCGGAGACCGCCGCAGACGACGTCACCCATGTCGTCGTCCGCGCCGAGGACGAGTAAGCCGTGTTCGACGACTCCCGGCTGGAAGACCCTGAGGCCCTGGCGGCCATCGACCCCACGCTGCGGCACTTCGCCCAGGCGGGCGCACGGCTGCGCATCGAGTCGGGGCAGGCGGACCTGTCGGCGCTGGGCGACCTGGGCGACCGGTACCGGCCGCGCGCGGTGATCGCGTCGGGCCCGGAGGCACGGTTGATCAGGGCGGTGCTCGAGCCGTCCTGCCCCGTACCGTTCGTCGCCTGGCCGATGCACGCGCTGCCCGCATGGGTCGGTCCGCTCGACCTTGTCATCGTGCTCACGGAGAAGACGTACGACCCGGACGTGAGCGGCACGATCGCCGAGGCGGTACGAAGGGGCGCGCGGGTCATCGTCGCCTGTCCGGAGGGATCGCCTGTGGCCGAGCAGGCCGCGGGGTCGTCGACGACGATCATCCCGACGCGTACGGGCGACCCACTGGCCGCGGCCATCGTGGTGCTGGACGGACTGAGCCGGATCGGCCTCGGCCCTGACGTACATCGCGAGCGCGTCGCCGACGCCATGGACGCGGTCGCGGGGGCGTGCTCGCCCCACCAGACGCTTGCGACGAACCCCGCGAAGGACCTCGCGCTGACGATCGGAGACGACCTGCCGTTGGTCTGGGGCGGTTCCGTCCTCGCGGCGCGCGCGTCGCGACGTGTCGCGGAGGCGCTGCGCGAAGCCAGCGGCCTGCCTGCGCTGGCAGCCGACGCAGGAGACCTCGTACCCGTCATCGAGTCAGCCCGGAGCCGGGACCCGTTCGCGGATCCGTTCGACGACCCGACCGACGGCCTCGGCACCACCTTGGTCGTGCTGGACGACGATTCCGCCGACTCCGTCGTGCTTCGCACTCGCGGTCAGCTGCTTGCTCTGGCCGAGCGACACGACGTACGCGTCCACACGGTGCGTCACGATGCCGGCAACGACGTCGAGCGCTACTCAGTGCTCCTGATGAACGGGTTGTTCGGGGCTGCGTACCTCTCGCTCGGGCTGGCTACGACGACCTGACGGGTTTTCGTGGCGTCGGGGCACTGGGGTGGCAGGATGTCGGACATGACCCACGTTCTCGTCCTGAACGGACCCAACCTCGGCCAGCTCGGCAAGAGGGAACCGGCCATCTACGGGCACGTGACGTACGCCCAGCTGGCCGAACACCTTGTCGGTACGGGTGCGCGCCTCGGGTTGGAGGTGGACGTGCGCCAGACCGACGCCGAGCACGAGATGATCGGCTGGCTGCATGAGGCGGCCGAGCAGAAGCTCGCCGTGGTGATCAACCCCGCAGGGTGGACGCACTACTCCATCGCGATCGCCGACGCCGTCGTCCAGGTGGAGAAGATCATCGAGGTGCACATCTCGAACGTGCATGCGCGCGAGGAGTTCCGCCGGCACTCGGTCGTCTCCCCGTACGTCACCGGGGTCATCGTCGGCCTCGGCCTCGGCGGCTACGATCTCGCGCTCACCCATTTCGCGGCGCAGGGCTGACGTGCAGATGTCCGATGTCACACCGCTTCTGTGACATCACACCGGTTACAACGGTTGTGACGTCGAATACGCGGTGTGACGTCGGGGTTGTGCGCAGCGGCTAACCACGTGGGTCTCGGGCGGGAACGAGTCAGCCGTCAGAATGGCGCGCCAGGTATGATCCGCAGCATGACCGATCTGCTCGAGACGACTGACGACACGCTCGCGAGGACCATCCCGTACAAGGTGGCTGACATCTCGCTGGCCGCCTCCGGGCGCCTCGAGATCGAGCTGGCTGAGCACGAGATGCCAGGCCTCATGGCCATGCGGGAGCGGTTCGGAGCGACCCAGCCCCTCAAGGGCGCGCGGATCGCCGGCTCCCTCCACATGACGATCCAGACTGCCGTCCTCATCGAGACGCTCGTCGAGCTCGGCGCGCAGGTGCGCTGGGCGTCGTGCAACATCTTCTCCACGCAGGACCAGGCGGCCGCTGCGATCGTCGTCGGCAAGACCGGCACCCCCGACGTACCGGCCGGTGTTCCGGTCTTCGCGTGGAAGGGCGAGTCGCTGGAGGAGTACTGGTGGTGCACCCGCCAGATCCTCAACTGGGGCGACGAGCAGCCGAACATGATCCTCGACGACGGCGGCGACGCGACGCTGTTCGTCCACAAGGGCCTCGAGTACCTTCGCGCCGGCGCTGTGCCCGAGGCACAGCCGGGCGACTCGCAAGAGTGGAAGATCATCCTCGGCGAGCTGCGCGCCGTCCTCGCTGACGGTTCCCTCGACTTCGAGGCGCTGGCGACGAGCATCCGCGGCGTCACCGAGGAGACGACGACCGGCGTGCATCGCCTGTACGAGATGGCGCGGGCCGGCACGTTGCTGTTCCCGGCGATCAACGTCAACGACTCGGTCACCAAGAGCAAGTTCGACAACAAGTACGGCTGCCGGCACTCGCTCATCGACGGCATCAACCGCGCCACCGACGTGCTGATCGGTGGCAAGGTCGCGGTGGTCTGTGGGTACGGCGACGTGGGCAAGGGCTGCGCGGAGTCGTTGCGCGGCCAGGGCGCCCGGGTCATCGTCACCGAGATCGACCCGATCTGCGCGCTGCAGGCGGCGATGGACGGCTACCAGGTCGCGAAGCTCGACGACGTGATCGGCACCGCCGACATCGTCATCTCGGCGACCGGCTGCCTCGGGGTCGTCACCGCCGAGCAGATGAGCAAGCTCAAGCACAACGCGATCGTCGGCAACATCGGTCACTTCGACAACGAGATCGACATGGCGGGCCTCGAGAGCTGGCCGGGCATCCAGCGCGTACGGATCAAGCCCCAGGTCGACCAGTGGGTCTTCCCGGACGGCCACGCCGTGATCATCCTCTCCGAGGGGCGCCTCCTGAACCTCGGCAACGCGACCGGCCACCCGTCGTTCGTGATGTCGAACTCGTTCACGAACCAGGTGCTGGCGCAGATGGAGCTGTTCACGTCGTCCGACCACGCCTACCCGATCGGTGTGTACACGCTGCCGAAGCACCTTGACGAAGAGGTTGCGCGACTGCACCTCTCGGCGCTGGGTGTCGGCCTCACGACGCTGTCCAAGGAGCAGGCCGACTACCTCGGCGTCCCGGTCGAGGGCCCGTACAAGTCGGACCTGTACCGCTACTGATCCGGTAGCGACTACCTCGGCACGACGAAGTCGACCAGCCGGCCCTTACCGCCGGCCAGGTCGGCTGCGGAGTCGGCTTCGACGGTCGCCATCGCGGACGTCGGGTACTTGATGTCGAACGCCGCCCATGCCTTGCTGGCCTCGCGGGTGGCGGACAGCTCGACCGCCTCGGCGATCGTCGGCTCGTGACCGATGACGAGGATCGTGCCGGCGGCGGAGTCGGCGACGAGACGTACGATCTCGTCCGCGTCGTCTTCGTACAGCGCGATCTCCTCCCGCACCTCGGCGGCACTGACGCCCGCTTGGGACACGTACTGCCAGGTCTCTCGTGCACGCTCGGCGGGGGAGTGGATCACGAGGTCGAACCGGCCTCCGCGGCTGACCAGCAGCTCGCCCGCAACCGTCGCGTTGGCTCGGCCACGGGCAGCGAGCTGACGGCGCTCGTCGGTGACCGGCTGGTCCCATGACGACTTCCCATGCCTCATCCACACGACAGTCAGGGCGATCTCTTTCCTTTGCTCGGCCATGCCCGGAACTCTAGCGGGCGAAAATGAACGGTCCAGGCCCCGCGTGAGGCTCGTTGTCATGGGGGGTCTGGTCGCGTGGCGACACGTATCGTTGTCGGCATGGCTGACGGGCGCGTGAGGGTCGACGGTGTCGAGCTGGCCTACCGAGAGGTCGGCAGCGGCGACCCGATCGTGCTGCTGCACGGCAACCCGATGTCGTCCTACTTGTGGCGGAACGTGTCTCCGCGGCTCGCCGACCTCGGGCGGGTGATCGCACCCGACCTTGCCGGCATGGGACGGTCCGGGCCCGCCCCCTCGTACCGCTTCTTCGACCACCGGCGCTATCTGGAGGGGTTCCTGCGGGAGGTCGGGGCCGCCGACCACGTCGTTCTCGTGGGTCATGACTGGGGTGGCTCGCTCGCGTTCGACTGGGCCTCCACGCATCCGGATGCGCTGAGAGGACTGGCGTACTGCGAGACGATCGTGCGGCCGCGCTCCTGGGCTGACGAGCCGTCGGAGGGCCAGGACTTCTTCAGGAGGCTGCGGTCGCCTGAGGGTGAACGCCTCGTTCTTCAGGAGAACGTGTTCGTCGATGAGATCCTGCCGGTGGCGATCCAGGGGCTGACCGATGCCGATCTGGCTGTGTACCGGGAGCCGTACCTCGAACCGGGGGAGTCTCGTCGGCCGATGCTCACGTGGGCGCGGGAGATCCCCTTCGACGGCGAGCCTGCTGATGTCGCTGCGGCGGTGAGCGCGTACGGCGCCTGGCTCGCCGGTTCTCCGGTACCGAAGCTGTTCATCGCGGCCGAGCCCGGGATGATCCTCGTCGGGGAGGCGCGCAGGTTCGCCGAGTCGTTCCCGAACCAGACCGTGGTCACCGTGCCGTCTGGGCATTTCGTCCCTGAGGACGCGCCAGACGCACTCGTGAATGCGCTCCGTGAGTGGATCCCTGGCCTCGCCTGATCGGGCTCAGCGCTTCCGTGCGACCCGTCCCTCGTCCCAGATCGGCTCGGGAGAGTCGAGCACGGTCCCGTCCGCGCGGAACACGAGGAAGCGGTCGAACCCCCGCGCGAACCACCGGTCGTGGGTGACGGCGATGACGGTGCCCTCGAACGCCGCCAAGGCCGTCTCCAGCGCTTCGGCCGAATGGAGGTCCAGGTTGTCGGTCGGCTCGTCGAGCAGCAGCAACGTCGCGCCGGACAGCTCGAGCAGGAGGA
>JADGPB010000071.1 GCA_017882655.1 Propionibacteriales bacterium | reverse complement strand
AGCCCGGTTCCCTTGGCCAGAACAGGCACGATCGCCGAGACGCGCAGCCCTTCACGCACCAGCACGCGCTTGACGACCTTGTACGTCGCGGGGTCGATGAGACGGGCCACCGCGGCTGCCGCCGGCAAGTGGGTCTTCATCTTGTACGTCCCGGCCTGGATCGCCGTCGACTTCGCCTGCTTGGCGGCAGCGCCCTGGAACGC
Organism: Propionibacteriales bacterium; assembly: GCA_017882655.1. Classification (GTDB taxonomy): domain Bacteria; phylum Actinomycetota; class Actinomycetes; order Propionibacteriales; family Propionibacteriaceae; genus Fen-668. The sequence continues at coordinate 8,985 of JADGPB010000071.1, read as the reverse complement.
CTTGGTGGACCTGACCACGTCCTCCTTGACGAGGATCAGGCCCATGTCGGTGACGCTCGCGCCGGATGGGATGGTGATCTGTACGTCGTCGACGCCATTTCCGATGTAGTCGTCGGTCTGGCGCCAGTCCATGTACTTCGCATAGCCCTTCGCGGCCGCGAACCACCCACCACCGATGAGCACGGCGAGAGCCACCAGCACGGCGAGGCCGCTCCTGACCCGACGCCCGATCTCGGTTCTGTCGACCTTGCCGTCCTCGTCGAACAGGTCGCTCACGTCTCCTCCTCTTGGGCGCCGGTGGCCACCCGCTCGAACGTAGCCCGCCCGCCACGTTCCGCGTCCAGGACGCCTTCCAAGATAGCCACTGCCGCCGCCTGATCTATCACAGCACGTCCCGTACGGACGGTGCGACCGGCAGCGCGCAACCTTCCGGCTGCTGTCGCCGTGGTCAACCGCTCGTCGGCGAGGAACACGGGAACGGGGCTGAGGGCGCCCGCGATCTCGCCCGCACGGACCCGTACGGCCTGAGCCGCCGGCCCGTCACGACCGGCCAGATCAAGCGGCAGACCGATGATGACCGCCACCGGTTCGTACTCGGTGACGAGCCGTCGGATCTCAGGAAGTGGATCCGGCCGTGCGGGGACGGTCTCCACGGGATACGCCAACAACCCCTCGCGGTCGCACGCGGCGACCCCGATCCTCGCGCTGCCGAGATCGAGCGCCAGCCTGATCCCGCGAGGCAGCGCCTCCATGGCCGTCAGGGACGGACCCCGTTCCTGACCGCATCCACGACCGCACCGAGCGCCGCCGGTGCGGCTGCACCGTTCGTGCCGCCGCCTTGAGCGAAGTCGGGCTTGCCACCGCCGCGACCGCCGAGGACCGGCGCCGCGACGGCCACAAGGCTGCCGGCTGAGAGGCCCTTGGCCCGCGCGCCGTCACTCGTGGCCACGACGATCGACGGGTGAGAGTCCGTGCCGCCGACGAGGCAGACCACCGAGTCAGACCCCAGCCGGGCTCGCAGGTCGAGCGCGAGCGTACGGAGGTCGTTGCCGCTCACAGTCACCCGCTGCGCCAGCACCTTGATGCCGTCGACATCGGTCGCCTTGGTGACCAGGTCGCCCGCCTGCGCCAATGCGCTCGCGGAGTTGAGGTCGTTGATCGTCTTCTCGGCGCTCTTGAGCTGGACGAGCATGCGCTCGATCCGCTCGACGAGCTGGTCAGGCTGCACCTTGAGCAGGTCGGTGAGGTTGGTGACCAGGGCGCGCTCCCGCGCGAGGTGGCTGAAGGCGTCCCGGGAGACGAACGCCTCGACACGTCGCACGCCGGCGCCCACGGACTGCTCTCCGAGCAGGCTGAGCAGACCGATCTGGCTGGACCGCTCGACGTGCGTGCCACCGCACAGCTCACGCGACCACGGGCCACCCATCTCGACCATCCGTACGCGGCTGCCGTACTTCTCGCCGAACATCGCCATCGCGCCCATTGACTTCGCCTCGTCGAGCGCCATCTCGCGGGTCGTCACCGCGAGGTCGGCACGGATCGCCTCGTTCGACAGTCCCTCCAGCTCCTCGCGCATCGCCGCGGACATGCCGGCCGAGCTCGAGAAGTCGAACCGCAGGTAGCCGGGCTTGTTGTACGAGCCCGCCTGGGTCGCTGTCGGGCCGAGGAGGTCGCGCAGCACGGCGTGAACGACGTGCGTCGCGGAGTGCGCCTGGCACGAGCCCAGCCGCGCCGCCGCGTCCACCTGAGCCGTCAGGGCGTCGCCGACGGCGAGCTGCCCGTCGCTCAGGGTCACCGTGTGCACGTACAGGCCGGGCACCGGCTTCTGCACGTCGACGACGTCCATCGCCAGGCCGGTACCGAAGAGCTGGCCGGTGTCTGCGTCCTGGCCGCCCGACTCCGCGTAGAACGGCGTCTCCGCAAGAACCACCTCGACGGTGTCGCCCTGCTGCGCCGTGTTCACGAGCTGACCGTTCGCGACGATGCCGAGAACGCGCGAGTCACCCGTGAGGTCGGTGTATCCCAGGAACCTGGTCTCCCCCGCCCGCCGCAGCTGCGTGTACGCCTCGGTCGCCTGCGCGCCGCCCTTCTTCGCCTTCGCATCGGCCTTGGCACGGGCCTTCTGCACCGCCATGAGGGTACGGAAGCCGGTCTGGTCGACCTCAAGTCCCTGCTCGGAGGCCATCTCAAGGGTCAGGTCGATCGGGAACCCGTACGTGTCGTGGAGCTGGAACGCGCGCTCACCCGACAGCACCGACGCATTCGTCGAGCGCGCGTCAGAGACCGCCATGTCGAACAGCTTCGTGCCGTCGCTGATGGTCCGGCGGAACGAGGCCTCCTCTCGCTCGGCGATCTGCGTCACCCGTGTCCACTGCTGGTCGATCTCGGGGTAAGAGGTGTTCATCTGGTCGCGCGAGACGCTCAGCAGCTCTGCCACCACCGGGGCATCCATGCCGAGAAGGCGCATCGAACGCAGCGAGCGGCGCAGCAGGCGCCGCAGCACGTAGCCGCGCGCCTCGTTGCCTGGTGAGACACCGTCCGTCATGAGCATGAGCGAGCTGCGGATGTGGTCGCCGACGATGCGAAGCCGTACGTCCGCGGCCGGGTCCTGGCCGTACCGGATGCCGGCGATCTGCGCCGCGTGCTCGATGACCGGGAAGATCTCGTCGATCTCGTACATGTTGTTGACGCCCTGGAGCAGGTACGCGGTGCGCTCCAGGCCCATGCCGGTGTCGATGTTCTTGCTCGGCAGCGGGCGCAGCACGTCGAAGTCGTCCTTCGCACGCACGGCGGACAGCTCCTCGGTCTGGAACACGAGGTTCCAGATCTCGAGGAAACGGTCCTCGTCGACGATCGGACCACCATCGGGTCCGAAGTCGGATCCGCGGTCGACGTAGATCTCCGAGCACGGACCACCGGGACCGGGAACACCCATGTGCCAGTAGTTGTCCTTAAGACCACGGCGCTGGATGTGCTGGTCCGGCACGCCGACGGCACGCCAGTACGAGATCGCCTCGTCGTCGTCGAGGTAGACGGTCACCCAGATCTTGTCGGGGTCGAAGCCGTAGTTGCCGTCGTCCTGCGACCCGGTGACCAGCTCCCAGGCGAACTCGATGGCTTCCTTCTTGAAGTAGTCCGCGAACGCGAAGTTGCCGTTCATCTGGAAGAACGTGCCGTGGCGGGTGGTCTTGCCCACCTCTTCGATGTCGAGCGTACGGACGCACTTCTGCACACTCACGGCGCGCTTGTACGGGGCGGGCTCGGCCCCCGTGAAGTACGGCTTGAACGGGACCATGCCCGCGTTGACGAACAGCAATGTGGGGTCGTTGTAGAGCAGCGACGCGCTGGGCACGATCGTGTGGTCGTACCGCGCGAAGAAGTCGATGAAACGACGCCGGATCTCGGCGGTCTTCATGGTGATGTGTTCCTTACGTGTGTCGGGTCAAGGGGCGTCTAGGACGTGGCGCGGCGTGCAGGGGCGGCGGCAGGCCGCTCCGCAGCGTCGGCGCCGTCGATGCCGAGGGCAGACCGGAGTTCGGCCTCGCGTTCGGCCATGGAGGTCGTCAGGGTCTTGACGAACAACGTCGCTCGCTGACCGAGGTCTGCAGAGGCCTCGGCGACCTGCTCCCGGACGCCTTCAGGAGTCGCGCGGCGCAGGAGCTGCGCGCCCTTGACGACCACGAGAACGGCGACTGCCGCGCCCAGGGCGAACCACACGACCCTGCGCATGTCAGTTCTTCTTCTTCTTGACCGAGTTGATCGCACGACGGACCCCGTACGAGAACGCGGAGAGCTTCACCAAGGGTCCCGCGACGGTCGACGTCACGAGGCTGGACAGCTGCGACGCGTCGCTCGCGACCGAGCTCGCGTGGCCGGAGAGCTTCGCGACATCGTCGGTGACGACGCCGACCTTCTCGAGCTCGTCGTTGACGGTCACGACGAGCCGCTTGACCTCCGGCAGGGTCTCGGTGACGCCGGTGTTGACCTCGCGCACGACCGCGGTCAGCTCCTTGACCGATCCCGAAAGCCGTCCGAGGAGCATGGCGAGCCAGACAGCGCCGATGAGCAGGGCGAGCGCAGCGATCAGCCCAGCGATCGCCCCGATCAAGCTCGCTACATCACCACCGGTCATCCGTCCTCACCGTCCTTGTCCACTGGAGACTCTTGGGCCGCCGTCAGCCTAGTGCACGCAGCCGCGGCGCACGCCGGTCATACCGGGTGCCTACCCCTACGCGCCTTGGCGGAATTCATTCTGAGGTCCTCCTCATGTTGCCAGGGTCACGCCTGTCGGCTCGTTAGCGTCGTAGTCCCTGGCGTGACTCATGCGTGGCCACAAGTGCGCGCGCCAGACATGTGAGGAGACATGCGCATCTTGTCGAAGACCACAGGTAGGTCCCTGCTCGTAGGTGTACTCGCGCTGGGGCTGGTCTTTGCTGGGACAAGGTCGGCCTCCGCGTACGAAGCGCCCGTCGCCCCCTTCGCCGGTGGAGTCGGCATTCTGGCAGGATCCGGCCTCGCGCAGACGTGGGAAGCGACCGTCAAGACCACGCTCAATGGCGCAGCCACTACGGCAGGCGCCATGGGCGTCGTCCCTGGGATGTACACGCCGAACATCGCATCGACCACGCCGTCGGAGTCGGTCACGACCGACGTGAGTGGCTGCGCAGGCGATGCAACGGCATGCTCGGGGCTCGGCACGCTGACCGTCACCTTCGCGCATCCCGTGGTCAACCCGACCATCCACTTCGCCGGTCTGGGCGATTCAACCGTGAGCGGCACGATCTTCCACACCACGTTGACGCTGACGTCGAGCGTGCCAGCAGCACCGGCAGCGACCATGACCTTGGTTTCGGGAACGAACTCCCAGGTGGTGGGCACCGCGTCGGGCCCCATGATCACGGCGGTTGACCCCAACACCAGTTCTCTGTGCACGGACACCCCGCAGACGGCCGGCTGCGGCTCGGTCCGGATCGCGGGCACCGTTTCGAGCGTGACCTTCACCGTCGGCGCGGTAGCCACCGGTTCCACGTCCGACGCCCTCGGCGGGGGTAGCGCTGACGAGTTCCTCGTCCTGGCGACCGTCGACCAGGACTACGGCGATGCACCCGCCACGTACGACCAGGGCAACGCTGCTCGCGCTGTCCGGAGCGACATCCGCCTCGGCAACACGGTGACGGCGGACTCCACCGGAACACTCGATGCCACGACCAGCCCGCACGCGGGCGCGTCCGCCTCGGGCGACACCGACGACGGGGCCGCCCTGTCCAGCCTCTCCACGGTCGAGACGAGCTACACGACGACCGTCGCCCTGTCCGGGGCGAGCTCCGCCGGCCAGGTCTGCGGCTGGGTCGACTTCGACCAGAACGGCACGTTCGAGTCCGGCGAACGCCAGTGCGCTGCGGTTGCGGCCCACCAGACCTCCGCGACCCTCACGTGGGCGGGACTGAGCGGACTGACCGCTGGGACGACGTACGCCCGGTTCCGCGTCGGCTACAACACGGCCCAGACCTCGGGCCCCACGGGCCCTTCCGACTCCGGCGAGGTCGAGGACTACACGCTCGCGATCACCCCACTCGCCACCCCGACGGCCATGCCTGACTCCCCGATCACCCAGCAGGACGTCAACGTCACGTTCAACCCGTTGACCAACGACAGCTCCGATCCGATAACTGCGCTCGATCCGACCTCGGTACGACTGTTCGATCCGGGCACCAGCACCTACGTGACCTCCGTGACGATCGCCGACGAGGGCACGTACACGGTCAACCCGCTGAGCGGCCTGGTGACGTTCGACCCGCTGCCGGCATTCACCGGGCCCGCCACCCAACTCACGTACCGCGTCACTGACGGCTACGCGCAGGACGCGACCTCCACGATCACGGTGCAGGTGACCGCCGTGACTCCCGCGCCGGTGAACGATGTGTTCTCGACGCCGTTCGCCACTGCGACGACGGTGGACGTGCTCGCCAACGACAAAGCTGGGGAGCCCTCCTCGCCGCTCGTACCAAGCAGCGTCGTGCTGTTCGACTCGTCCACCTCGACCTACGTCACGTCCTTCACGATCGCCGCCCAAGGGGCCTACTCCGTGGACGCCGTCTCGGGCGAGGTGACCTTCACGCCCGAGCCCCTGTTCCGCGGCCCGGCCACGCCGATCACGTACCGCGTCGCGGACGACAACGGAACGGATGCCACCGCGACGTTGAGCATCACCGTCGGCGCCCCCCCGCCGCCAGCCGCGAACGACGACTCCTCGTCGACGCCGCAAGGGGTTCCGGTCACGCTGACCCCCCTCAGCAACGACACCCTCGGCCCACTCGGTGCGGCCCTGGTGCCGTCATCGGTGGTCCTGAAGGACCCGGCCTCGGCAACCTTCGGGAGCTCCGTCATGGTGGCCGGCGAGGGCAGTTGGACGGTCAACCCCGCCACCGGGGACGTCACGTTCGCTCCGCTTCCCGCCTTCACAGGCCCAGCCTCACCGATCACCTACCGGGTCACGGATACCAACGGCGCGACCGCCCAGGCGGCGGAACAGGTCACCGTCTCGCCAGTGGTTCCGACCGTCCTCCCGGACACAGCCACGACTCCGTACGAGACGCCCACCACGGTGACGGTGCTGGACAACGACTCGGCCGGCGTCCCAGAAGTGGTCCTCAACTCGTCGTCCGTCCAGCTTCAAGACCCCGTCGGCAGCACGTGGAAGTCGACCGTCACGCTGGCCGGTGTCGGCGCCTACTCCGTACAGCCCGACGGTTCGGTGGTGTTCACCCCGGCGCAGGGCTACACGGGCACCGCATCGCTCCCCTACCGTGTCGCGGACGCCAACGGCACCCAGGCCCAGTCCACGGTCTCGGTGACCGTGACCGCTCCGCCGGCGCCTGCAGCGTTGCCCGACTCCGCGACGACGGCACAGGGCGTCCAGGTCTCGATCCTGCCGCTCACCAACGACAGCAGCGACCCCTCGGCCCCGCTCGACCCGACCTCGGTGAAGCTGCTCGACGGCGCCACGCCCGTGACCACCCTGACGGTTCCCACTCAGGGCACCTACACGATCAATCCGGACGGCTCCGTCACCTTCACGCCTGTGCCGACGTTCCACGGCAGCGCCACCCCGGTGCAGTACCAGGTCGCCGACGAGGCCGGCCAGCTGGCGACATCGACGATCTCCGTCGAGGTCACCGCCGTGACGCCCGGCGCATCACCGGACTCGGCCACCACGCCGTACGCGCACGCCGTCACCGTTCCGCTGCTCACCAACGATCTCGAGGGCGCTCCCACGGCCCCCCTCGTCCCCGGCTCCGTACAGCTCCGGGACCCCGCCACCAGCACCTGGAACACCTCGGTGTCGCGACCCGCCATCGGCACCTACGTGGTGAACCCCGACGGCTCGCTCACGTTCACCCCCGCGAGCGGCTACTCCGGCACCACCGCCGATCTTCCGTACCGCGTCGCCGACGCCAACGGCACGTACGCGCAGTCGACCGTCCGAATCACCGTGGGCGCGGCACCCGTGGCGAACCCCGACTCGGGCTCGACACTGCAGGGCCAGCCGACGATCGTTGACACCCTCACCAACGACAACCCCGGTTCCGGCGCCACGCTGGTCCCCGGCTCGGTCAACCTCTTCGACGCGTCGGACAGCACGTACAAGGCCAGCGTCACGATCGCGAACCAGGGCACGTACGGCGTCAGTCCCGCCGACGCCACGGTGACTTTCACGCCCGTGCTGACGTTCCATGGCAACGCGACGCCTCTCACCTACGAGGTCACCGACTCCGACGGCAACCGGACGACGTCGACGATCTCCGTGGTCGTCAACGAGGTCACGCCCGTCGCGCAGCCCGACAGCGGAACCACGCCGTACGAGACGCCGGTCACCGTGCCCCTGCTGAGCAACGACAACGCCGGTGACGCGGCCGTGCCGCTGCTGCCCTCGTCGGTGCAGCTGTTCGATCCCTCGACCTCGCTGTACGCATCCAGCGTGACGCTTCCCGGTGTGGGGACCTACGTCGTACAGCCCGACGGCTCCGTGATCTTCACCCCGGTCCAAGGATTCACGGGTACGACACCGACGGTCACGTACCTCGTCGATGACGCCAACGGCACGATGGCCACCTCCACGGTCTCGGTCACGGTGAGCAACCCCGCGGCGCCCGTCGCGTCGCCAGACACCGCCACCACTCCGCAGGGCATCCCGGTGACGCTCGACCCGCTGAGCAACGACACCAGCGACGCGGCGGCACCACTGGACCCGGCGTCGGTCCGGATCTTCGACCCGTCCAGCAGTGCGTACTCCTCGACGGTCACGATCGCCGGCCAGGGTACGTACAGCGTCGACGGCGCCACGGGCAAGGTGCTCTTCACACCGGTGCTCACGTTCTCCGGCACCGCCACCACGCTGACCTATCGCGTGGCCGACGAGGCTGGTCAGCTGGCGACCTCGACGATCACGGTGACTGTCGACGCGATCACGCCGACCGCAGCGCCTGATGCCGCCACGACTCCGTACCTGCACGCCGTCACCGTGCCGCTTCTCGCGAACGATGCCGAAGGCGCGCCGACGGCTCCGCTCGTCGCCGGTTCCGTACAGCTCAAGGATCCCGCCGACCTGGGCTGGAAAGCCTCCGTGACCGTGTCGGGCATGGGCACCTACGCCGTACACCCCGACGGTTCGGTGACGTTCACCCCGCAGGCCGGCTACTCGGGGACGACCCCGGCCATGCCGTACCGGGTGGCCGACACCAACGGAACCCACGCCGTCTCAGACGTCACCATCACGGTCGGCGCGCCGCCCAGCGCGTCGCCGGACACCGCAACCACGCCCCAAGGGCTGGACGTCGTCCTCGACGTGACCAGCAACGACACACCGGGGACCAGCGCCTCCATCGACCCGTCCTCGGTTCTGCTGGAAGATCCGGCTAGCCCGGGTAGCTGGCTTCCGATGGTGACGATTCCGGGCGAAGGCACCTTCGACGTGTACCCGATGGG
>JADGPB010000070.1 GCA_017882655.1 Propionibacteriales bacterium | reverse complement strand
GTGGATCGAGCCACCGGGCTCGACGATGGCCTTCACCCCTGCGGCGATGAGGATGCCCGGCCCGTCCGCGAACGGGAAGAACGCGTCGGAGGCGGCGACAGCGCCAGCCGCACGATCACCCGCGCGCTCGACGGCCAGCTTGCAGGAGTCGATCCGGTTGACCTGGCCCATGCCGACACCGACGGACGCACCGCCGACTGCCAGCAGGATCGCGTTCGACTTCACCGACCGGCATGCCCTCCAGGCGAACGCGAGGTCGGACAGCGAGTCGGCGTCGACCGCCTCACCGGCGATGAGCTGCCACGAGGACGGGTCGTCGCCTGGGGCGTCGATCTGGTCCGCCGCCTGCAGCAGGGCGCCGCCGCTCACCGGCCGGAGCTCTACGTTGCCGGCCGGGTAGGGCCCCGCCACGAGCAGCCGGAGGTTCTTCTTCTTGCTCAGGATCTTCAGCGCCTCATCATCGAAACCGGGGGCGATGACCACCTCGGTGAACACCGGCGCCACCTGCTTGGCCATCTCCGCGCTCACCGGACGGTTCGTGGCGATCACGCCGCCGTACGCCGACACGGGGTCGCACGCATGCGCCTTCCGATGCGCCTCGGCGATGTCAGCGCCGACCGCGATGCCGCAGGGGTTGGCGTGCTTGATGATCGCGACCGCCGGCTCGTCGAAGTCGTACGCCGCCCGGTAGGCCGCGTCGCCGTCGGTGTAGTTGTTGTACGACATCTCCTTGCCGTGCAGCTGTGTCGCCTGAGCAAGACCGGAGGCACCCACGCTGGTGTACAGCGCGGCAGCCTGGTGGGAGTTCTCGCCGTAGCGCAGCGCGCCTGCCTTGCGCCAGGACTTGCCCGCCCACGAGGGGAATCCGTCGCCACCGGACGTGTCCACCATGACGTTGCTCATCCAGCTGGCCACGGCGATGTCGTAGGTGGCGGTGTGCTGGAACGCCGTCGCAGCCAGCGCCTGGCGCTGGGCGAACGTGTAGCCGCCGTGGTCGAGCGCCTCGTACAGGGCGTCGTACTGGTCGGGCGAGGTGACGATCGCCACCGACGGGTGGTTCTTCGCGGCCGCACGCACCATCGACGGGCCACCGATGTCGATCTGCTCGACGCACTCGTCGACGCTCGCTCCGCTCGCGACGGTCTGGGTGAACGGGTACAGGTTGCTCACCACGAGGTCGAACGGCTCGATGCCGAGCTCGGCGAGCTGCGCCACGTGCGACTCGAGCCGGAGATCGGCGAGGATGCCCGCGTGAACCTTCGGGTGCAGCGTCTTGACCCGCCCGTCGAGGCACTCGGGGAAGCCCGTGAGGTCGGCCACCTCGGTGACGTCGCAGCCCGCGGCACGCAGCTGTGCCGCGGTGTTGCCGGTCGAGACGACCGTCACGCCGTGGGCGGCGAACGCCGCGCCGAGCTCCGCCAGGCCGCTCTTGTCGTACACGGAGACCAGCGCGCGGCGGATGGGGATGAGGTCGGTCATAGTTTCCTCTCGGTGGCGAAGCGGTCGATAGCGCCGACGAGCATGCGCCGCTCGACGACCTTGATGCGTTCGTGAAGCGAGTCCTCGGTGTCTCCAGGCTCGACCGCGACAGGCTCCTGGGCGACGATGCGACCGGTGTCGATACCGGCGTCCACCACGAAGACCGTACAACCGGTGACCTTCACCCCGTACGCGAGTGTGTCGCGCACGGCATGCGCGCCGGGGAACGCAGGCAGCAGCGCCGGATGGGTGTTGATGAAGCGGTCGCCGAAGCGAGCCAGGAACGCCGCGCCGACGAGTTTCATGAAGCCCGCGGAGACGACGAGATCGGGGTGGTACGAGTCCACGAGGTCGGCCAGTCCGACGTCCCAGGCGACGCGGTCGTCGCCCTTGCCCAGCGGGTGGACGAACGTCGGTACGCCAGCGGCTCGGGCACGTTCCAGCCCGTACGCACCTGCCCTGTCGGAGCCGACGGCCACGATCTCAGCGTCCAGGATCCCGGCCGCCACAGCGTCGAGCACGGCCTGCAACAGCGTGCCCGATCCGGACAACAGAACGACCACACGGGGGGGTCGGGGCTTCGGCACGGCCCTACCCTACCGGCGCGGTCTCCTCGTCAGGACCTCCACCCGTAGCGGCGCCGGCGTCGTCGATGCGGCCGTCGGAGCCACCCGTCGCGGCGATCCACTTCGTACGGCGGGAGCGCGACAGCAGGCCGATCACGAGCCCCCCGGCCATCCCCGAGATCCCCAGCAGCGAGCACGACATGACGAACAGCTCGAAGGGGCGCGGGCCCATTCCGACGAGCCGCGACATGCCGAGGTTGCCGCGCGAAACGACAGCCACGACCGTCACCGCGACCCCGGCGACGACCCCGGACAGCCCTCCGATCAGCGAAGTCTCGTCGAACCGGGCGCGGCGCCGCGGCGCGACTGCCGTCCACGCCGCCATGACCCCCGCGGCCACGCCGACGAGGAGCCACGCGACCAGGGTCCAGCGTCCGCTGGGCTCAGTGGGTACAGCACCGAAGACCGGTACAGCGGGCAGCAGCCCCAGGTGCGTCATGGTCGGCGAGATGACCGAGCCGTCACCCAGGCTGATGCCAGCGCCGAGCACCCACGAGGCACCCCACAGCACGAGGTTCGGGAGGTACGCCAGCTCGCCGAGCACGAGCACCAACCCACCGGCCGGATCGGCCCCCAGCGAGGTCGACAGCTCCGTGATCCGCCCACGGCCCTGGTACAACGCTGCCATGAGGGCGACGCTGCCGCCCACGACGATGGTCGCCACTCCCGCGCCCGCCGCCATCGGGACGCGCCTGGCCCATAAGGGCCACAGGCGCATCGCATCCCACCCGACGACCTTGGCGACGCTGACCAGGCTCGACAGGCCGGCAAGGATGGCGGCGCCGACGAGCGACTTGGCCACCTGAACCGGAGTGGTGAGCAGGAACGCGACGATTGCGACCGTCAGCACGTACGTCCCGGTGAATGACAGGACCAGCCGCAAGAGCAGGCGTTGCCGGGTCTCCAACGGCAGGTCGTCGGACTCGTGCGCGAGAACTGCCTGTCGCGCCGCCACTCCGGACAGGCCGGACAGGATGAGGAGGAGGATCGCGGTCAGTCCTAACGGCATGAGCGTGATCGTGGTCGCGCCGACCACGGCCCCGGCGCCGTGACCCAGCAACCAGAACTCAGTCGACAGCTTGAGCCCGCCTGCGATCGACCGCGGAGGTCCCGTCAGCGAGGCCACGACGACGGGGGCGGCCACGAGGATCCAGCCCGCCGCTGCCGCACCGACTGCGGCCAGCACCACGGCGAGCGGCCACGGGAGGGCTGGCGCGCGGACCTCGACCTCCTCGCCCTGGGTATGCAGACCGCGCACTTCGAGGCGGCGCGTCTTTCCGCGCGCAGGAGTCTGACGGGAGCGGGCCATCTGGTCATCCTCCACCTCGACTCGAGGCTCCTGGCAGATGGACACGCGATGGCCCGGTAAAGTTGCGGGGTCAGGGGACGACGATGACAAGATCATGTGAACGAACGCCGACCGGGGGGAGGTGACATGGCTGACGAGGACGGCAAGCGCGCCAGGCGCGCCGCTGAGCCCGCCGCGGATCCACTCACCCCGCGCCCGAAACGATTCATGACGCCCGACTGGGACGACTGGGACGCCTCCTCTTCCGACACCCCCGACACCGACGCGGACGAGGCGACTCCCCTTCGTGGCGGTCGCTTCGCCGCCGATGCCGACGATCCAGCTCCGCAGGGCCGTCAGACACCGATCGCCGTGAAGGGCAGGTTCTCCGCCGACGCGGCCGAGATTCCCGCGTGGCCGGCTCAGACGCCTGCGGTCCACAAGTCCGACGCTCCGGCATGGCCCACCCCGACCCCTGTGGCCGACGAACCTGCGCCAGCGCCCACCGCGCCACCCGGACGTGCCCGTCACGCCTGGGACGAGCAGGGCGCGATCGGATCGCCTGACACGACGCTGGAACAACCAGTCACCGAACCGGAGCCTCCCCGCGCCGACCCTGAGGCGCCAGTGGCACCGGCGGCACCGGCGGCACCGGTGGGAGCCTGGCGCGCGATCCCTGTTGAGGCGGTTCCCGGAGCATCCCGGGCCGCGCAGAACCCAACCCTGGGCGAGAAGCGGCGTCGCGAAGCGCCTGCACTACCCACGACCCCACCGCCGATGTCCCCGGAAGAGCGACGAGAGACGTTGGTCGCTCGTGAGCGTGCCACGCGTTCAGTCGCCCCAGGGTCTGTGCCCGAGGACGACTGGACCGATGCGCCGTTGCCCGCGTCGGCCGTACCGCCTCCTGCGGTGGGACAAGCGCCGACGCCCATCGCCGTGCAAGAGGGCGATGCGCCGGTCGCGCACCGTGCCTACACCCGCCCGGACGACGAGCCGGACGACGAGGACGAGGACACTGTCTGGCTGTCTCGTCGGCCCTCGTCGCGTGCGGTAGAGCGGGCCCCGGAAGCAGAACCGGCGCCAGGCGGCATTCCCACCCCGATCTCAGCCAACACCTCCGTGTCGTTGGTGACGACCCCTGTGACACCTCCACCTGCCGCGGCGACTCCGTCGTTCGTCGCCCCATCCGTCACGCCCGCTCCCCAGGCCGTACTGCCTGCGGCTGCCTCGGCGTGGCCGGCTGATCCGCCTCCGGAGGCCGAGCTCACCGCACCCGCCGAGGCCCCTGCGATTCCGAAGGAGGCCGTCCCCGCACGCTCCGGCTCGTCGACCGGCCGCCGCCTCTGGCAGCGCCGCCCGATCCAGATAGGTGCCGCCGCGTTGGTCCTGGTCATCGCGATCGTGGCGAGCTTCTTGGTCTGGGCGAACCGGGACAGGCCCAGCGCCGCTTCGAGCAGCCAGACCGCCGCAGCACTCGTCGAACGGCTCGTCGCACCGAGCCAGCTGACCGGTGTCGGACCTGGCCAGTGGACCGAGCAGAAGACCGAGTCCACGGTGACCCAGGACTCTCCCGCACCGCTCTGCTTCGTGGCGTCGCCCGATCTGCCGACACCGACGGCCCAGGCGCAGCGCAAGCTCAGCGCCACCGGCGCCTCGCTCCTCCACCGCATCACCAGCTACGGGACCTCCGCCGAGGCCGGCCAGGTGTACGCGCAACGGCTCACTCAGCTGGGCCAGTGCAGCAACATCCCGGTCTACCTAACCAACGGCGCCACCATCACGTCACTGGGCGACGATGCCGTCGGTGTCACGGCGGTCATCCAGGACCAGACGGCGCAGTACCACACGGTGATCCTGGTCCGTACTGGATCGATGATCCTGACGTACGACGTCGCGCAGGCCGGCGCTGCCGTCTCGTACGAGAGCATCCTCGCAGTGGCCGCGACCACGGTGACGGCGGTGTGCTCGTCAGCGGGTGGCGGTTGCGTCGCAAGCCCAGCAGCGAAGGTGGGCATGCCGCCGACCAGCGCTGCGCCTGGCTGGCTCACCGTCTCGGACCTCCCGCGCATCACGAGCGGCATGGGCCGCTGGAACGCCACGTCGCCGAAGACGACGGTCACCAGCGCGGGCAGCGCGTGCGAGAACCTGACGTTCGCAACCGTGGCCGGTCCGAACCAGCGGCGCCAACGCACGTACCTGCTCACCGAGGACACCAAGGTCCCGAAGGACTTCGGCCTCGATGAGGTCCTCCTCGACTTCGACACCCCGGACGCGGCCGCGGCCTTCGCGGCCCAGCTGAAGACCTCGATCACCGCCTGCCCGAGCCGTACGGCCACGGCGAAGCTCGGCAACACGGCTGACATCACAGCGACGGGCGCGACCGGCCAAGCCGTCACGGGTTTCTGGCGCACACTGACGCAGTCCACCAACGTCACGACGACGTTCGCGTTCAGGGTCGGCGTCGCGACGGTCGGCACCCGCGTGATCTACCTGCTCGCCACCCCGTCCGGGACATTCGACTTCACCGACGCCGACTGGGCGGGAGTCACCGCACGCGCCGGTCAGCGGGCCACGCAGGGCGGCTGATCCGGACCCGCCCGTACGGCCTAGCTCCGCGACGCCGATCGCATGATGTCGGCCATGAGCGCCGCCGCCCCGCTCGGGGTCTTTCCGACACGCACACCGACGGCTTCTAGCGCGTTCTTCTTCGCCTCCGCCGTACCGGCCGAGCCGGACACGATGGCCCCGGCGTGACCCATGGTGCGACCCTCAGGGGCGGTGAAGCCCGCGACGTAGCCGACGACGGGCTTGGTGACGTTCGACGCGATGAACTCAGCAGCGCGCTCCTCGGCGTCGCCGCCGATCTCGCCGATCATCATGATCGCCTGGGTCTCGGGATCGGCCTCGAACTCCCGCAGGCAGTCGATGTGCGTCGTACCGATGATCGGGTCACCGCCGATGCCGACCGCGGTGGAGAAGCCGAACTCGGCCAGCTCGTACATCATCTGGTAGGTCAGCGTCCCCGACTTCGACACCAGGCCGATGCGGCCGCGCCCGGCGATGTTGGCGGGGATGATGCCCGCGTTGGAGCGCCCTGGCGAGATCAGGCCGGGGCAGTTCGGCCCGACGATGCGCGTCGCACCGCTCTTCTGCGCGGCGCTGAAGAACTCGGCCGTGTCGCGGACGGGGATGCCTTCGGTGATGCACACCACGAGCGGCACGCGGGCATCTATCGCCTCCATCACCGCAGCCCTGGCGTACGGGGCCGGCACGAACACGACGCTCACATCGGCACCGGTCGCGGCGACCGCATCGTGCACAGAGTCGAACACCGGTACGGGGTCCTCCTCGAAGCGTACGGACTGACCGCCCTTGCCGGGGGTGACGCCCCCGACGACGCGGGTTCCGGACATGATCATCCGCTGCGTGTGCTTGCGCCCCTCCGCCCCCGTCATGCCTTGGACGACGACCTTGGAGGTGTAGTCGAGAAAGATGGCCATGCGAAGTTACCCCTCTATCTGGCCGCAGCCAGCTCGGCGGCAGCCCTCGCCGCGTCGTCCATCGTGTCCACCACTGTGACCAGTGGGTGATTCGCGTCGGCGAGGATCAGCCGGCCCTGCTCCACGGCGTTGCCGTCGAGTCGGACAACGATCGGCTTGGTCTCCCTGTCCCCCAGCATCTCCAGTGCCTGGACGATGCCGCGCGCGACCTCGCTGCAGGCGGTGATCCCGCCGAAGACGTTGACGAAGACCGACTTCACCTGCTCGTCCGAGAGGATTATGTCGAGCCCATCGGCCATCACCTGCGCCGAGGCGCCGCCCCCGATGTCGAGGAAGTTCGCCGGTCGCGGAGAGCCTGGAAGGTCCGCGCCTGCGTACGCGACGACGTCGAGCGTGCTCATCACGAGGCCTGCACCGTTGCCGATGATGCCGACAGATCCGTCGAGCTTGACGTAGTTGAGGTCCTTCTCGCGGGCGCGCGCCTCCAGAGGGCCGCCGTCGCCTGTCTCGTGGTACGCCGCGTGCTCGGGATGGCGGAAGTCGGCGTTGTCGTCGAGGGTCACCTTGCCGTCGAGCGCGATGATGCGGCCGCTGCCGGTCCGTACGAGCGGGTTGACCTCGACCAGGGTGGCGTCCTCGTCATGGAAGACCTTGCCCAGGAGTACGAGGACGTTGACGAGCTGGTCGTGATCCGCCTCGTCGAAGCCGGCTGCCTGCACGATCTCGCGCGCGGCCGCCTCGTCGAGTCCCACGAGCGGGTCGATCTTCTGGCGGTACAGGGCCTCCGGTCGTTCCTCGGCCAGCTGCTCGATCTCCACGCCGCCCTCGCGGGAGCACAGAGCGAGGTAGCTCCGCTCACCGCGATCGACCAGCAGCGAGAAGTAGTACTCCTGGTCGATCTCGGCGCCTTCGGCGACCATGACCCGTCGCACGGTGTGGCCTTTGATGTCCATGCCCAGGATCTCCCGCGCGCGGTCGACGGTCTCCTGAGGAGACCGGGCGAGCTTCACGCCGCCGGCCCTACCGCGGCCGCCGGTCTTCACCTGCGCCTTGACGACGACCACGCCCACGTCGAGCTCCTCGGCGATCGCGCCAGCGGCGAACGGCCCTGTGGCCGTCCTCGCGCGCAAGACCGGAACGCCATGGGTCTCGAACACATCCCTGGCCTGGAACTCGTACAGGTCCACGTCGCTTCCCCTTCATCGGGTGTCGGTGAAAAAGAGACTAGTGGGCTGCGGTAACCGCGGTGGCCTCTCGATTCGGGACCGGCGCGTCGCCCTCTCGTACAGACGCTTCAACGGCCTCTGCTCTCAGGAAGCAGACAGGCAATTCAGAAGTTTCTGAGAAAATTGCCCCAAACCTGAGAGAAGTGTTAGTGTCGGCTCATTCAAGAGATCTGACCGCTCGAGGCGCCTACCCTGACGGTCTTCTGTATTCGGCTTTGGGGAGTTGGTTCGGTGTCACAAGTAGCACGTCGGGCGGGCGCGCGTCGCGCTGCCGATGACGATGCGTTGCTCGCCGAGTTCGACCTCCTCGAGGATGAAGGCGACAAGATCTCCGTCGCCGCCCTCGTGAAGCAAGGCGTGACGGCCGTGCTCGTGGCCTGCCTCGGACTCTTCGTCGTCGGCGCAGTGAGCGCAGCCTCGGCCCCGTACTCCACGGCGGTCGCCACCGACAGCTCCGGGATCTCCGGCTCCGCCGACGTGACCCGCGCACAGCCCGGTACGTCCACGGATCAGACGGACATCGGCGTCTCCGCAGCAGACACATCCGGCACCGACGCCGACCTGAGCCGAAGCGCCGTGCGGTCAGAGTTCACCAACGCGGTCGCCGCCCAGCAGGAGTCGGCTCGTGGTGTGGCGCTGTCCGACACCGCGGCGCAGGTGTCCGAAGCCGCACAGACCTCAGCCGCCGACCAGCGCGCGGCAGCCCTCACCTCCGCGAACACTGCGATCGCGACCGAGGCACAGCGCGCCGCCGAAGCCGCCGCCCAGGCCGCAGCCCAGAAGAAGCTCGGCACGCTCGTGACCTCGTCGTCCAACAGGCAGCCCGTGGCGATCGATCCCTCCATCCTTGCGGCCCTCGCCACAATCGATGCCTCGGCCCCGTGGGTCTCGCCGATCGCCCCCGGCTCGTACGTGCGTGGCGCAGTCTTCGGTGAGTACGGTGTCTGGTCCCGTTACCACACGGGCGTCGACCTCGACGCTGCGTACGGCACCCCGATCCGGGCGGCAGGCTCCGGAGTCGTCCTCGCATCCGACGGCGGCAGCTGGGCCGGTACCCACGTGGTCATCATGCACGCCGACGGCAGCCGCAC
>JADGPB010000493.1 GCA_017882655.1 Propionibacteriales bacterium | reverse complement strand
GGTGACGACGCATGTGTTCACCGTAATGGTCCCGATGGGGCGATCCTGCCAGGGCAAACAGTGATTTCACCGGCGTGTTGGAGACCACATCCGGGGGTCCGTCGCCATCGCGACTCGATCGCGCACCACAGCCCTGCGGAACATCCGAGAGGGCAGCCGACAACGGGGCCGTCACCCGCAGGTGACGGCCCCGTTCGGCCTGCTCGCCACGGCCCTCCGGTCACGAAAGGCCGTGGTGACAAGGAGAAATCAGCTACCGGCAAGCCGTTCCCGGAGGGCGGCCAGCTGCTCGTCGTTGACCAGCGAACCGGTCTGCGGGGCATCCCCTGCGGGCGCCGTGGTGCCCGACGAGTAGTTGCTCGGCTCTGCGGCTTCGGCATCGGCGACCTGCGCCGCTGCGATCTGCTTGAGGTGCGACTCGTACACCGCGTGCGCGTCGGAGTACTGCTTCTCCCACGCCTCGCGCTGGGTGTCGAAACCATCGAGCCATTCGCCACTCTCGACGTCGAAGCCCTCCGGCGGCACGAAGTTGCCGGACTCGTCGTAGTGATCGACCACGCCGTACTGCGCGCGGACCTCGTCGAACTCCGTCTCCGGGGTGATGCCCTCGTTGGCCTGCTTGAGCGACAGCGAGATCCGCCGGCGCTCCAGGTCGATGTCGATGACCCGGACGAAGATCTCGTCGTCCACCGTGACGACCTGCTCGGGGATCTCCACGTGACGACCGGCCAACTCGGAGATGTGCACCAGTCCCTCGATGCCGTCGTAGACGCGAACGAAGGCGCCGAACGGAACCAGCTTGGTGACCTTGCCCGGCACGACCTGGCCGATGGCGTGGGTCCGGGCGAAGTGCCGCCACGGGTCTTCCTGGGTCGCCTTGAGCGACAGCGAGACACGCTCGCGGTCCATGTCGACGTCGAGGACCTCGACGGTGACCTCCTGGCCGACCTCGACAACCTCGCTCGGGTGGTCGATGTGCTTCCAGGACAGCTCGGAGACGTGCACCAGGCCGTCCACGCCGCCGAGGTCGACGAACGCGCCGAAATTGACGATCGAGGAGACGACGCCCTTGCGGACCTGTCCCTTGCCCAGCTGGTTGAGGAACTCGCTGCGCACCTCGGACTGGGTCTGCTCCAGCCACTGGCGGCGGGACAGCACGACGTTGTTGCGGTTCTTGTCCAGCTCGATGATCTTGGCGTCCAACTGGCGGCCGACGTAGGGCTGCAGGTCGCGGACGCGGCGCATCTCGACCAGCGAGGCGGGCAGGAAGCCGCGCAGGCCGATGTCCAGGATCAGGCCGCCCTTGACGACCTCGATGACGGTGCCGGAAACGACGCCGTCCTCTTCCTTGATCTTCTCGATGGTGCCCCAGGCGCGCTCGTACTGAGCCCGCTTCTTGGACAGGATGAGGCGGCCTTCCTTGTCCTCCTTCTGGAGGACAAGCGCTTCGACGTGCTCGCCGATCGAGACGACCTCACTGGGGTCGACATCGTGCTTGATGGACAGCTCACGCGAAGGGATGACACCCTCGGTCTTGTAGCCGATGTCGAGCAGAACCTCGTCGCGGTCGACCTTGACGATCGTGCCCTCGACGATGTCGCCATCGTTGAAGTACTTGATGGTCAGGTCGATGGCTGCGAGGAAGTCCTCAGCCGTCCCGATGTCGTTGATGGCGACCTGTGGGGCGGTGGCGGTAGGGGTGGACATGTGGTGGGGTGCTCCGGAAGTGGGTTTGTTCGGAATGTCGATGGCCGGCTGAGCGGGGACCATCTTCATTCGGTACGGGCGGCACGCAGCGGGCCGGTTTCGTCCCGAAGACAGTCAGCACAATCAGCGCAGTCAGCACCGCCCGAGTGCAGGGACGAGGCATGTGATTGATCGACAGGACGAGTGCGGCCTGCTCCATTCCGAGACAGCACAGACCCACAGCGCAGTGCCCAGCCTACGGCATCACCACCCGAACGAGGAACCGCGCTGGGTGCGAGGATGTCGGCGTGACAACGCAGGCCGGGCAGGGCGCGGCAGCGACCCCCGCGGACCCGTTCGGCCAGGCCGTCGGCACCCTCGGCACTCTGGCTCGGGAGTGACGGCCGCCGTGCCGATCGGTCCCACCCGGCCACGCCGGATCGGCGCGGATCAGTCCGTATCCCGAGCGGCGAACCGGCGGTGGTGGGACGCCGACGCCGACGCCTATCACGCCGAGCACGGCGAGTTCCTGGGCGATGTCGACCTGGTGTGGTGCCCGGAGAACCTCCGCGAAGCCGACGTCCGACTGCTCGGTGACGTGGTGGGCCGGCGCGTCCTCGAGGTCGGCTGTGGATCGGCGCCGTGTGCCCGCTACCTGGCCCGGCAAGGCGCGGACGTCATTGCCTTCGACGTGTCCGCCGGGATGCTCGCCCACGCCAGGGCCGGGGCGGGGCGCACCGGAACGGCGGTTCCACTGGTGCAGGCGGATGTCTGCGAGCTGCCGTTCCGGAACCGCAGCTTCGACCTGGCGTTCTCCGCGTTCGGCGGGATCCCG
>JADGPB010000069.1 GCA_017882655.1 Propionibacteriales bacterium | reverse complement strand
GCGCGGCGTCCGCGCTGTAGGTCTGGATCCTGTACAGCGTGGTCGTCGCCGCGATGTACAGGTGACCGTCCGGTGCGAAGCAGACGTTGGCGACCCGCTCGGGGACGTCGAGGGTGCCTAACACCGTCCCTTCCGGATCGGTGACCGCGACCGAGTCGTCGTCGGAGAGCCAGAGCAGGCCGTCCGTGTCGACGCGGAACCCGTCGATGACGCCCTTGAGCCCGGTGTAGAAGAGGCGCCCTGGGCCGCACTGCCCGTCGACAACGTCGTACGCCCAGACCTTGAAGCCGTCGTGGTTGGCGGAGTTCGCCACGTACAGCACGCTCTCGTCGGGGGAGAACGCGAGGCCGTTCGGACGGTCGAGGTCGGTGATGACGGGGGTGAGCTCACCTGTCTCCGGCACGAACCGGAACACCCAGCAGGCGCCGTACTCCAGCTCGCCGGGGTGTCCTTCGCCGTCCTTGAGGATCCCGTACGGCGGGTCCGTGAACCAGATCGCGCCGTCGCGGGCGACGACGAGGTCGTTGGGGGAGTTGAGGCGGACGCCGTTGACCGCGTCGACCAGGAGGGTGGTGGTCAGATCGGGGTTCAGCTCTTCGACGCCGCGGCGGCCATGCGAGCACTGGTAAACGCGTCCGTCCCGGGCGAGCGTACGACCGTTGGTGAACTCCGCGTCGGTGATGGCGACCTCGAGCTCGGCCTGCCCCTCGCGCCACGACAGCACCCGGTTGCCGGGGATGTCGCTGACGAGCAACCTGTCGCCGAGCCAGACCGGCCCCTCCAGCCACCTGGCGCCCGTCGCCAGCCGCTCGAGCGAGTCGTCGGCCCACAGCCCATGTCCAGAAATCGGCATCGTTCCTCCTTGACCCGACGCTACTGGACGCGCGTTTTCGGCGATGCTGCCGGTACAGTTCCGCCTAGCGGCACGTGAGGCCGCGTCCCAAATCGTGAGGAGCGCTTCGTGACGTACGTCATCGCCCTGCCCTGTGTCGACATCAAGGACCGGGCCTGTGTCGACGAGTGTCCTGTGGACTGCATCTACGAGGGCAACCGGATGCTTTACATCAATCCGGAGGAGTGCGTCGACTGCGGCGCCTGCGAGCCGGTGTGCCCGGTCGAGGCGATCTACTACGAGGACGACGTGCCGCCCGAGTACTCCGAGTACCTCGACGTCAACGCGGCCTTCTTCGACAAGCTGGGTACGCCGGGTGGCGCGGCCAAGCTGGGTGTCATCGACGACGACCACCCGGTCGTCGCCGCGCTGCCCCCTCAGGGCGAGTGAGCGCGCCCGCGTTCTTCCGGCCCCTGCACCTCCCCGACTTCCCGTGGGACACGATCGCGGGGGCGGCGGCGCGCGCCCGGAGCCATCCGGACGGGATCTGCGACCTGTCCGTGGGCACGCCGGTCGATCCGACTCCCGAGCTAGGCCGGACAGCCCTCGCTGAGGCGTCCGACGCCCACGGGTACCCGCTGACCTGGGGCACACCGGCGCTTCGTCTGGCGATCGGGGACTACCTGTCCCGGCGCTGGGGCGCACCACAGCTCGGCGAGCGAGGCGTCCTGCCGGTCATCGGCACGAAGGAGCTCGTCGGCTGGCTTCCCACGCTGCTCGGCCTGGGCGCACAGGACACCGTCGTGATCCCGGCGACCGCCTACCCGACGTACGCGGTCGGGGCCGCGGTGGCCGGATGCCGCGTGGTGACCGCGGAGACGCCCGACGACGTGGCGGACGAGCGCCCGGCGCTGGTGTGGACGAACTCGCCGTCGAACCCGACCGGCCGCGTGGCGGACGCAGCGGAGACTTCGGCGTGGATCGCGTACGGCCGTGCCCGTGGCGCGCTGCTGGTCGCCGACGAGTGCTACGGGGAGTTCGGCTGGGACGCGGAACCGGTCTCGGCGCTGGACACCAGGATCAACGGCGGTGACGTCACGGGGATCGTCGGCGCGTACTCGCTGTCGAAGCGGTCGAACCTGGCCGGCTACCGTGCGGGCTTCATCGGTGGCGACCCGGCTGTCGTGTCTCAGCTGCTCGAGGTGCGCAAGCACCTCGGGATGATGGTTCCCGCGCCCGTACAGGCGGCCATGACCGTGCTGCTGGGCGACGACGAGCACGTACGGATCCAGCGTGAGCGGTACGCGTCGAGGCGGCAGGTGCTGTCTGCCGCGCTCGTGGCCGCCGGTTACCGGATCGACCACTCGCAGGCCGGGTTGTACGTGTGGGCCACCCTCGGCGAGCCCGGCCGCGTCACCGTCGACCGCCTCGCAGATCTCGGCATCCTCGCGGCACCCGGCGACTTCTACGGCACCGCAGGCGCCGACCACGTACGGATCGCCCTCACAGCGACCGACGAACGCATCAACGCAGCAGCAGCCCGCCTCGCCGGCTGAGGGACCCTAGGCGAACGTCACCGACACCGTACGAGCGGGCTGGGGGGTGGCGGAGGACCAGAGCGGGAGGTCGGTGGTCGAGGGGTGCCAGGTCTTCTCGCCGGCCTGGATCTGGGTGATGCCGAACGCTGATGCCCATGCCTGGCTGGCGGTGGCGACGGACCAGATCGTCGCGTCGGCGGCCGCGGTGACGTCGACCCGAGCGGGCGGTCCATCGGCGGCGACGCCAGGCGCCGTACCTCCGTATGTCGCCTTGAGCATGGTCGCGTAGCCGGCCGGATCGGCGGCCTTCGGTGTTGTCGCCACGCAGGTGAACGCGGCGGCGGTCTCACCGGACATCGCGCTGCCAAGGATGCGCGCTCGGTCGACGTGCTTGCGGTACCCGTCGGGGACCCCGGAGCGTTGGACGGCCTGGGCGACCTCGGTGATGTCGCGAGTCTGCCAGTTGGCGATCCTCACCAGGGCGTCGTAGAACTTCCCGGCGGAGTACTGCGGGTTCATGATCTGGGCGACCGTGCCCCAGCCCTGCGACGGGCGCTGCTGGAACAGCCCCACGGAGTCGCGGTCGCCGTGGTCGAGGTTGCGTAGCCCCGACTCCTGCAGCGCGGTCGCGAACGCGATCGACACGGCGCGCGGCGCCAGTCCGCGCTGGACAGCGACGCCGGCGATGATCGCCGCGTTGTACGCCTGCTCGAGGTCCAACGACGCGGTCTGACCACCGACGGTCGCGACGCACCCGTCCTGCGGCGACGGGAAGATCGCCGTACCGTGGCTCTCCCACCAGCGCACCGCGAGGCCAGCCACCAGCGCGATCACGACCCCGAGGATCGCGAACCCCACGAGGCCGACAGCCAGCCGACGGCGCGCATAGACCGTCTTCGTGGGTGCGCTCGAGGAGGCGCGCCTGGGGGCGGACGGGCCAGTCATGACTCAGCCGTTGGTGTGCAGAGCGTCGTTGAGGGAGATCGCGCCGTTCGTACGGGGTCGCGCCTCGACGCGGCCGCTGACCGAGTCGCGGAGGAAGAGAAGCCCGGACATGCCGGACAGCTCAGCGCCCTTGACGACGCGCCCGTCCGGCAACGTCACCTTCGTGCCTGCCGTCACGTACAGACCGGCCTCGATGACGCAGTCGTCGCCCAGCGAGATCCCGACGCCGGACTCCGCGCCGAGCAGACACCGCTCGCCGATCGTGATGACCTCCTGGCCACCACCCGACAGCGTGCCCATGATCGACGCGCCGCCACCCACGTCCGTGCCGTCGCCGACAACCACGCCCGCGGAGATCCGGCCTTCGACCATCGACACGCCGAGCGTGCCGGCGTTGAAGTTGACGAATCCCTCGTGCATCACGGTGGTGCCGCTGGCGAGGTATGCGCCGAGGCGTACGCGATCGGCGTCGGCGATCCGTACCCCGCTCGGCACCACGTAGTCGACCATCCGCGGGAACTTGTCGACGCCGAAGATGGTGAGGTGCTGGCCCGCGAACCGACAGGCCCCCCGTACGGTCTCGAAGTTGTCCACCGCGCACGGACCGGAGCTCGTCCACACGACGTTTGGCAGGACCCCGAAGATGCCGTCGAGGTTCACCTCGCGAGGCTTCACGAGCCGGTGGCTCAGGAGGTGCAGTCGGAGGTAGGCGTCCGGGACGCTCGCGGGCGCTACGTCGAGGTCGATCTCGACGATCATGGGTTGGGTACGCGTCTCGCGGCGGGCGTCGGTCGTCACCTGGAGCATGAGGGGAGCCTCGCGCCCGTCGTAGGCGCCCAGCGCGGGGGCCGCGAACCAGGTGTCAAGCACCTGTCCGGACGCATGCACGCATGCCAGGCCCCAGCCCCAAGCTGGGCGCGCGGCGGTGTGGGTCATGGCCAAACTCTAGCCCGGGCCGCCGACGCCCCTATCCCTCCGGCTGGCAGGGGTACTGGCAGGGCCTGCCTCGCTCTTGATCCCTGTGACAGGCTCGGTCCAGGGAACGTGCGCACGACCCTGCACCCAAGGCACAAGGAGACCCACCGATGGACTACACCCGACTCGGAACGTCAGGACTCAAGGTCAGCCGGATCTGCCTGGGCTGCATGAGCTTCGGCGATGCATCCCAGAGGGGCTGGACGCTCGACCAGGACGCGGCAGAGCCGATCTTCCGCAAAGCCCTCGAGCTGGGCATCACGTTCTGGGACACCGCCAACGTGTACGGGCACGGCAGCAGCGAGCAGATCGTGGGCCACGCGATCAAGGAGTACACGCGGCGTGAGGACATCGTCCTGGCCACCAAGCTCAACGGGAAGATGTCCGACGGTCCCGGCGGCCAGGGATTGTCGCGTCGCGCGGTGATGGAGCAGGTCGACGCCTCGCTGGCCCGGCTGGGCACCGACTACATCGACCTCTACCAGATCCACCGCTTCGACCCCGAGACGCCGGTCGAGGAGACGATGGAAGCGCTCCACGACGTGATCAAGGCCGGGAAGGTCCGCTACATCGGCGCCTCCAGCATGTACGCGTGGCAGTTCGCCACGATGCAGCACGCGGCCGACCTCGGCGGCTGGACCCGCTTCATCTCGATGCAGGACCAGTACAACCTGATCATGCGGGAGGAGGAGCGCGAGATGTTCCCGCTCCTGGACCTCCAGGGCGTGGACAGCATCCCGTGGAGCCCCCTGGCAGGTGGCCGAGTGGCTCGCCCATGGGGCGACGCGACGACGAGCCGGGGGAGCCAGAACCCGGACACGGACTTCAACGGTCGTCCGCTCTTCCTCGACAGCGACAAGGACATCGTCGACGCGGTCCAGGCGATCGCGGAGTCCCGTGGCGTGTCGATGGCCACGGTCGGGCTGGCGTGGGTGCTGAAGAATGACGTCGTGGCGGCACCGATCGTCGGCGCGACCAAGGAGAAGCATCTCACCGACGCAGCGGCGGCCCTCGACGTCGATCTGACCGTCGACGAGCTGGTCCGCCTGCAGGAGCCGTACGCCATTCGGCAGCCCACGTACTTCTGAGCCGACGACCGCGTCGACCGGCTAGTTTGGGCGGGTGCTCGAACTCACCGGCGACCTCGTCGACCTGCTGCGCGCCATCACCGACATCGAGTCGGTGAGTGGCAACGAGAAGGCGCTCGCTGACCTCGTCGAGGAGGCCCTGCGTGCGTTGCCGCACCTTGAGGTCATCCGCGACGGGGACGCGCTCGTGGCCCGTACCCACCTGGGGCGCGCCGAGCGGGTCGTGATCGCCGGACACCTCGACACCGTGCCGGTGGCAGACAACCTGCCCAGCTCGCGCCAGGTCGTCGACGGTGAGGACCGTGTGTACGGACGGGGCACCTGTGACATGAAGGGTGGCATCGCCGTACAGCTCGCGGTCGCGGCTGCGGTCGCCGAGCCCGTACGCGACGTCACGTGGATCTTCTACGACCACGAGGAGGTCGATGCGGAGCGCAACGGCCTGAACCGGCTCTCGAGGACCCGTCCCGAGCTTCTCGCCGCCGACCTCGCCGTTCTCATGGAGCCCACGGCCGCCGCCATCGAGGGTGGCTGCCAGGGCACGCTCCGGGTCGTCGTGGGTACCTCCGGCCGGGCGGCCCACTCCGCACGGTCCTGGCTGGGGAGCAACGCCATCCATGCCGCGGGCGAGGTGCTGCGCCGGCTCGAGGCGTACGAACCGGCGCAGGTCCTTGTCGACGGTCTTCTCTACCGCGAAGGCATGAACGCCGTGGCCATCTCGGGAGGCATCGCCGGCAACGTCGTACCGGACCGCTGCGAGGTGGTCGTCAACTACCGTTTCGCCCCCGACAAGGACGAGTCCGCCGCGCTCGGCGAGGTGCAGCGGCTGTTCGAGGGGTACGACGTCGAGCTGCTCGACATCGCGCTCGGCGCGCGTCCCGGGCTCGACCTGCCCGCTGCCCAGGCTTTCGCGGTGGCCGTCGGGGGAGAACCTCGTCCGAAGTACGGCTGGACCGATGTCGCCCGGTTCTCGGCGCTCGGCATCCCGGCGGTCAACTACGGGCCGGCCAATCCCAACCAGGCCCACGCCGACGACGAGCACTGCCGGGTGGGCGATCTGTTCACGTGTCGAGACGCGCTCGTGCGCTGGCTCACCGCCTAACGGCGCCCACGGGCCGCTACGCTCGTGCCGTGCCCAAGGAGTCGAAGACCCAGAACCAAGGCCCCGTCATCCGGCGACGCTCGGACAGGCAGCCGACGACCACCGACCAGCGCCTGCTCAGCAGTCACGGCCCCAACGACTGGGTCCACGCTGATCCCTGGCGTGTGCTGCGCATCCAGGCCGAGTTCGTCGAAGGATTCGGCACCCTGGCTGAGCTCGGCCCTGCCGTGAGCGTCTTCGGAAGTGCCCGCACAAAGCGGACCCATCCCATGTACGAGGCGGCGGAGACGATCGGGCGTCGCCTTGCGGAGGAGGGCCTCGCGGTCATGACGGGAGGCGGACCCGGTGTCATGGAAGCGGCCAACAAGGGAGCGGCCAAGGCGGGCGGCACGTCTGTCGGCCTCGGCATCGAGCTGCCGTTCGAGCAGTCGCTCAACAAGTACGTGACGCTCGGGATCAACTTCCGCTACTTCTTCGCGCGGAAGACGATGTTCCTCAAGTACTCCCAGGGCTTCGTCGTGATGCCCGGCGGGTTCGGCACGTTCGACGAGCTCTTCGAGGCCGTGACTCTCTCGCAGACCCGCAAGGTGACGCATTTTCCCATCGTCCTGTTCGGCACCGAGTACTGGACCCCGATGATTGCCTGGCTGCGGGACTGTGTGCTGGCCGGGGGCTACATCTCCGACGACGACCTGGACATGCTGCGCGTCACCGACTCCGTCGAGGAGACGATCCAGGCGATGCTGACCCCCGTACCGCCGCTGCCGGCCCGCGACCCGAACTAGGAGACCTGGCATGGAATGGATCCTCGCCGCGCTCGCAATCGGGGTCATCGGGCTCGCTGCAGCGGCTACGACGGGCCGCTTCGGGGAGATGCCGGACGTCGTCGACGACCGCGTACACCCGGTGGTCCCGGCTACGGGACGCCTCACTGGCGCCGACATCAGCGACCTCCAGTTCGCCGTCGTACCGCGCGGCTATTCGATGGAACAGGTCGACGGATTGCTGCACCGTCTTGCGGATCAACTCGATCAAGAAGAGGCCGTCGGGCCGGTCGTGGCCAACCCTGGTCCTCAGGACCTGGAATAATGGTCACCGATACTGACACGAAAGGTGTGACGCGATGGCCGCGATGAAGCCGCGAACCGGTGATGGACCCATGGAGGTCACGAAGGAGGGCCGCGGAATCGTCATGCGCGTTCCAGTCGACGGCGGAGGGCGTCTTGTCGTCGAACTCAACGCCCAGGAGGCGACCGACCTGCTCCAGGCCCTGCGAGGGGTTGTCGGCTGAGACCTCGCCCGACCTGTGACAGCGCCCGCCCGGAGTGACCCGGCGGGCGCTGTCACATGTCAACGTGCCTTGTACGCGACGATCGCCTTTTCGTACACGTCCACCGTCTGCTTCGCGATCGCGCTCCACGAGAACTCGTCGATGCAGCGCTGCCGGCCAGCCAGACCCATGGCCTTCGCGCGAGCCGGGTCTCGGGTGAGCGCGTTGATGCCCTCCGCGAGCTGCCGCTCGAAGTCGGCTATGTAGGCAGGGTCGGAGGCCCGGTTCGGGTCGTACGGGACGAGCAGCCCTGTCGTACCGTCCACGACGACCTCGGGGATGCCACCGACCGCTGACGCGACAACGGCGGTCTCGCACGCCATCGCCTCGAGGTTGACGATGCCGAGCGGCTCGTAGATCGAGGGGCAGGCGAACAGGGTCGCGTGCGTGAGGACCTGGCGTACGGACTCGCGGGGCAGCATCTCCCGTACCCAGATCACCCGGCCCGGCCGGGACGCCTCGAGCTCGCCGAACGCCTCCTCGAACTCCGCGGCAATCTCCGGGGTGTCGGGAGCGCCGGCCAGCAGGACGAGCTGCGTGTCGGGGTCGAGGTCGCCGGCCGCGCGGACGAGGTGAACCAGGCCCTTCTGGCGCGTGATCCGACCGACGAAGACGACCACCGGGTGGTCGCGGTCGATGCCCAGCGAGTCGACGACGTCGGTCGCGGGATCCGGCTTGAACTCGTCGGGGTCGATGCCGTTCTTCACCACGTGGATCTTCGCCCGGTCGACGAGCGGGTAGGCGGCGAGGATGTTGGCGATCATGGCCTCGCTGACCGCGATGACCGCGTCGGCCTGCTCGTACGCCATCTTCTCGATCCACGAGCTCACCCGGTAGCCGCCGGCGAGCTGCTCGGCCTTCCAGGGGCGGTCAGGCTCGAGAGAGTGAGCGGTGACGACTGTCGGTACGTCGAGCAGCCGTCCGGCGACCAGGCCGGCGAACTGGGTGTACCAGGTGTGCGCATGGATGACGTCGACCTCGGGGATCGCGGCCGCCATCGAGACGTCGGCACCGAGCGTGCGGACGGCCTGGTTGGCTCCCGGAGGGTACGTCTCCGCATGTGCCACGGCGCCTTCCCGCGGCTCTCCCATGCACTGCACGTCGACCAGGTCGCACAGCGCGCGAAGCTGCGGGACGAGCTGGCCGACATGGACCCCGGCGCCGCCATAGATGTACGGCGGGTACTCACGGGTGAGAATCGAAACACGCATGCTCATGATCGGGAGCCTGCCACAACGAGGCCCGCGAGGGGACTGTTGGCGGCCCATTCGTGAATCCTGGACGAATCACTGCCCGTTGTATGCGCGGCTTCACTAGGCTGTCGTCATGGTAATGAGGCCGAATGCGCTGTCCATCGTTCTCGCTGGTGGAGAAGGCAAGCGGCTCATGCCGCTCACCGCCGATCGCGCGAAACCGTCGGTCCCCTTCGGTGG
>JADGPB010000492.1 GCA_017882655.1 Propionibacteriales bacterium | reverse complement strand
GGCTTGCGGTGGATCTCGACGCCTGCGGCGAGGTCGACGGGATCTTCCTTTCGCGCACGACCGGCGCCCAGGCGCCAGGCGGCGACGGCGATCGGACGCGCGGGCATCGCGACGACGTAGCCGTCCCGTGGGGCAGTGATGACCTCGGTGTGCGCCGCGACCGGCAGCGGCGCGTCGGGGTCTCCGCCCTGGGCGGCGATCATCCGACGCCAGACGTCCATGGCGCGGCCGTCGGCAAGGGCCTCGGCCGGATCCACGTCGCCGCGACCTGCGAGCGCGAGCATCTCCCGGGCCAAAGCAACGGTCAGCTCGACGACATCGGCCGGACCGCCGCCGGCGAGGACCTCGACCGACTCCCGTACCTCCAGAGCGTTCCCGACCGTGAGCCCCAGCGGCGTCTCCATGTCGGTCAGCAGCGCGACGGTGGCCAGGCCGGCGTCGTTGCCGAGATCGACCATGGTCCGCGCCAGCGCGCGAGCATCGGCTTCTGCCTCCATGAAGGCGCCCGAGCCTGTCTTAACATCCAGGACGAGCGCGCCCGAGCCCTCGGCGATCTTCTTGCTCATGATCGAGCTGGCGATCAGCGGGATCGACTCGACGGTCGAGGTGATGTCGCGCAGGGCGTACAGCTTCTTGTCCGCCGGGGCGAGCCCAGCCCCGGCCGCGCAGATCACGCCACCGACGTCGCGGAGCTGCGCGAGCATCGCCTCGGGAGTGACATCGGCGCGCCAGCCCCGGATCGACTCGAGCTTGTCGAGCGTGCCGCCGGTGTGACCGAGGCCGCGGCCGGAGAGCTGGGGGACGCGAACTCCGTACGCGGCGACCAACGGCACCAGGGGAAGCGTGATCTTGTCGCCGACACCGCCTGTGGAGTGCTTGTCGGCGGTCGCTCCGAGGTGCGTGAAGTCCATCCGCTCGCCGCTCGCGATCATGGCCGCGGTCCAGCGAGAGGTCTCGGTGCGGGTCATGCCGCGCAGGAAGATCGCCATGGCCAGGGCCGCCATCTGCTCGTCGGCGACGGCACCTCGGGTGTACGCGTCGATGACCCAGTCGATCTGGGCGTCGCTCAGCGCGCCGCCGTCGCGCTTGGTGCGGATGACGTCGACGGCATCCATCAGCTCGCTCATGCTCCGCACACTAACGCCGGTCGCCGCCCCCCGGCCGGATCTGCGTCAGACAGCGGCGTCAGTGGCCCCGGCGGCTCCATCCGGCACGCCGTCGTGCCAGAAGTGGGCGGTCTGGAGCGCCCAGAAGGCGATGAACAGCGCGAGCAGCAAGGACTCGGCGACGAAGAACCACTGAGGGTACGGGTCGGGCAGCCAGCGGAGCAGGATCGCGATGTCGTAGATGGCCGTCAGCACGATCGTGACGATCATGGCCCAGCTGATGATCTGGTAGCCGCGCTGGTAGTCCTGCGGCCTCAGCCCCATCACGGTGGGCCCCTCGGGGGGATCCAGCGCGTTGATGCGTGCCACCCAGGCCAGCAGGAGGAAGAAGCAGAACGCCGCCAGGTTGTGGCCGTGGACGAACATCAGCTCGCGGGCACTCGTCCACAGCACCGCTGACACCAGCCACAACGACGCCGGCAGGATCATGCGGCGCAGCTGTACGGATCCGGCACCGTACGTACGCAGGACGTAGATCAGGGCACCGACGAGGGCGACCAGCCCCAGGACCAGCAGTGCGCTGACGTTGTTCTCGACGTCGACCAGCGTGGAGAACGGGATGCACTTGGCGACACCCTCGCGGCAGGCGCCCGGCGCGGACGGGCCGACAGTCGTGGGCAGCATGCCGATCGTCGGAGCGAGCATGCCGGCCAGGTTGAGGGCACCGTCCTCGCTCTTCTCGCGGCCCATGATCGCGATCAGCGCCATGCCCGTGGCCACGAGGACGCCGACGAAGACATTCCGTACGGGGGAGTAGAAGGAGGCGCTGATCGACGTCAGCTCCAGGCCGCCCGTACGGATGATCTCGAGGACGAGCGACACCATCAGGAGCAGCGCCACCGCGACGACGCCCATCCGCAGCGCTCGGTACGTGGTGATCGCAGACTGGCTTCGACTCGGCATATCGACTCCTCAGGGACGGTCGGGCAAGTGCCGACAGCGATGTCGTGCTCGATACCGCCGCACTGTACGAGTTGCGAACCCCTCATGGTGATACCCCAGGGGCGCTGCTCAGGTCTAATGTGACTCGCCGGGGACTGTGAGTGGGGGAGAGTGTGATGAAGGCGTCACTGACTGCGGATCCGATCGATCGGAGCCGGTTCCCGGTCGACCCCTGGGCGCTGCGGGAGCTTCGGTACGACAGTCGCGATCTCGGTGTCACGGAGACGCTGTTCTCCGTCGGGAACGGCTACCTCGGCCTTCGCGGCAACGTCGAGGAGGGCCGCGACGCGTACGCGCACGGGACCTTCATAAACGGCTTCCACGAGGTGTGGCCGATCCACCATGCGGAGGCCGCGTACGGCTTCGCGACGGTCGGCCAGACCATCGTGAACGCCCCCGACGCCAAGACCATGCGGCTG
>JADGPB010000491.1 GCA_017882655.1 Propionibacteriales bacterium | reverse complement strand
TCCGGCGATCTTCCGGCCCGCGCTCGAGGCGCTGGGCACCGACCCCGCACGCACGCTGTACGTCGGTGACACGGTCCAGGCCGATGTCCGCGGCGCCGAAGCAGCTGGGATGCGCGTCGTACAGCTGGACCCGTACGACCTGCACGCCGACTTCGACCACGCCCGGATGGCGACGGTCTCTGCGCTCGCTGACGCGCTCGGTGTCTGAGCGGCCATCGGCGACGAGGACGACGGTGCAGGGCCGGTCACGGTCCGATGCTCGGCGACGCTAGAGGGCGAGCGCGTCCAGCTGCATGCTTGCTGAGCTGCCCTCACGTGCCGAGGACCAGGCCGCCGCGAGCCGTACCGTCGCCTCGTCGATCACGTCGGGCGGCAACGTCAGCGGCAGCCGGATCCGGTTGGTGTGCGTACGGTCAGGGGAGAACCTCGGTCCGGGCGCCATCGTGAGGCCGTAGGCGCGTGCCGCCAGAGCAAGCTCGGTGGCAAGCCGGGCGGGCAGCGTGATCCACAGGGAGAGGCCTCCTGGAGGCGTCGGCACCTGCCAGTCCGGAAGGCGCTCGGCAAGGGCTGAGGTCCAGGTCGAACGGCCCACGAGCAACCGCTGGATGACCGCGGCGTGGATCGTCGCGGGGCTCTCCAGGTACGTGGTGGCCACCAGCTGGTCGAGCGCCGACGGGCCGAGGCTCAGCGCCTCGGACTGGCGACGGATGGCGTCGACGAGACGCGGCGGGCAGCGCAACCAGCCGACGCGGAAGCCGCCCCACAGGGTCTTCGACATCGAACCGATGCACACGACATCGTCGCTGACGGCGGCGAACGGCAACGCCGGGTCCGCCTCGCTGAAGTCCAGCTCGGCGACGGTCTCGTCGACGATCGGCGTCACGCCTGCGTCGGCGAGCAGCTTCGCGAGCTGGGCCCGCTGCTCGGTGGGCATCAGCAGGCCGGTGGGGTTGTGGAAGTCCGAGATGAGGTAGGCGGCCCGCGGCCGACTCCGGCGGATCGCGTCAGCCCATGCCGAGACATCCCAGCTGGTGTCGAGCGCGACCGGGACGGCTCGAGCTCGTACCGTCGCGATAGCACTCAGCGCTCCCGGGTAGGTGGGGGAGTCCACCACGACGCGGTCTCCAGGGCGGGCCAACGCGTGGAGCGCGACGGAGATGGCCAGCACGGCTCCGGCCGTGACGACGATCTGGTCTGCGTCGGTGGGTACGCCTCGCGCCGTGTATCGCGCGGCGATCTGCTCGCGCAGGTGCAGTGCTCCGTACGGCTCGTAGCCGGCGCCAGCCAGAGTCGTCGGCAGCCAGTCCAGCGCACGCCGTACGAGATCGGCCGTGCCTTCGGGCGCCGGGCCGGCGGCGGAGGACAGGTCGATCGTGTCGTGGCGAGGCGTGGGCACCAGGGAGTGTGTGGGCGTGCAGTCGGTCACCGGCAGCCGTACGGTCGTGCCCGACCCGTGCCGGGCCACGGCCCAGCCGCTGTCCACCAGCTCGCCGAACGCTCGGGTGATCGTCGTCCGGCTGAGGCCGAGGATCTCCGCGAGCATGCGCTCGCTCGGGAGCCGGCTCCCGGTCGCCAGTCGCCCGTCCATGACCATCACCCGGATCCCATGGGCGAGCCCCAGGTAGGCGGGGGTGTCGCCTGCCAGCGGCAAGAGCTTGCTGAACTGGTTCACATCCACAAGGCCACTATGTCACGAGTGGCTATTTGGGAACAGTCCACTTGCTGGCAAGATCACCGTCATGCGTTTCACTCACCGACTGCCGCGACGACTGGCCCAGCTCCTCGCGGGCCTGTTCCTCTACGGCTGGTCGATGGCCATGATGGTGCGGAGCGGGCTCGGCCTGGACCCATGGGATGTCTTCCACTACGGGCTCACGCGCCATGTACCGCTGTCGTTCGGCCAGGTCACGATCGTCGTCGGCGCCGTCGTGCTGCTCGCGTGGATCCCGCTGAAGCAGCGGCCCGGCATCGGCACGATCCTCAACATCTTCGTCATCGGACTGGCCGCCGACTTCGGTCTGTCGGTCCTGAGCCAGCCCGGGAACTTCGTGGGCCGCAGCGTCCTCCTCGTCGGAGGGATCGTGCTCAACGGGCTCGCCGGAGCGCTCTACGTCGGTGCCCATCTGGGACCTGGCCCGCGGGACGGTCTGTGGGTCGCGGTCACCCGCAAGTACGGCCTGAGCATCCGCGTCGTCCGTACCGTCATCGAGCTCACCGTCCTGGTGATCGGCTGGCTCATGGGTGGAGTCGTGGGAGTGGGGACAGTCCTGTACGCGCTCTCCATCGGCCACCTCAACCAGTTCTTCATGAGGTACGTGCGCGTGGAGGATCCAACTTCCGACACCCGCAGCTCGACCGTCGAGGCGACCGCCTAGGCTGGCACCGGACTCGGCGCCGTGCCGGGCGACCTCTGCTCGAGCAAGGAAAGGCTCCGACAACGTGAACAGCCCTCTGACCTGGACCGACCTCGACAAGCGAGCCGTCGACACCGCCCGCATCCTGGCGGCGGACGCCGTGGAGAAGGTCGGCAACGG
>JADGPB010000490.1 GCA_017882655.1 Propionibacteriales bacterium | reverse complement strand
GTGCGGCATCACCCTGGTCGCGAAGGGGCAGGTCACCACATCCTGGGTCCTGCGCGCCGACGCGCCCGCCTCGTACGTGCTGCTGTGCGTCGGAGCGGTAGCCGTGGTTGCCCTTTGGGGAGGGCTGACGTCAACTCCCCTCGGTGGACGCAGCGAAGCGTTGATCTGTGCCTTCCTCGCGGCGATGAGTCTCGCGGTGCTCTCGGACAACCTCGGCGTGATGTGGGTCGCGGTCGAGGCGACCACGATCGCGACGGCATTCCTCGTCGGCCACGCCGGGACCCGCGGGTCGACCGAAGCCGCCTGGAAGTACGTGGTGCTCGGGTCCGTGGGTGTCGCGATCGCCTTCTTCGGGATCGTGCTCATCTACGCGTCCAGCCGCACCGGAGGATCCCCCACGCTGTCGTGGATCGCCCTGACAAGCAGCGGTTCTGCGCTCTCCCCCGCTCTGGCACGCGCCGGCGTGGCGTTGGCCGTCCTCGGCTTCGCCACCAAGGCCGGCCTCGCGCCGATGCATTCGTGGCTCCCCGATGCGCACTCGCAAGCGCCGGCGCCGGTCTCCGGGCTGATGTCCGGGGTGCTGCTCTCCGTGGCCATGTACGCGATCCTCCGGGTCCAAGCGGTCGGTGCGGCTCACATCGGGGTCGGACTGGTCCACGGGTTGCTGATCACGTTCGGCTTGCTCTCGCTGGCCGTTGCCGCCCTGCTCACCCTCACGCAGCGCGACTACAAGCGGCTTCTCGCCTACTCATCCATCGAGCACATGGGCATCATCGCGCTCGGCGTGGGCTCAGGAACGTCACTGGGCCTCATCGCCGCGCTGCTCCATATGCTCGGGCATGGTGTGGTGAAGGCCGCGATGTTCGTCGTCGCCGGGCGCCTGGTGAACATCACCGGCAGCTCACGGATCGCGGACGTCACGGCTCTGCTCAGACGTCGGCCGGACCTCGGCTGGCCATGGCTCGCCGGATCGGCGGCCCTGCTCGGCTTCCCGCCCTTCGTGACCTTCTTCACCGAGGTGGCGATCCTCGTCGCGCTTACCCAGGCCGGGTTGTGGTGGGCCGCGGCCGGAGCCGCACTCCTGTTGCTCGTCGTGTTCATCGGCATCGCGCGGCAGGTCCTCCGCATGGCGATGGGGGCGCCTGACCCCCAGCCGGTGTCGGGAGATCACGCGCTGGTCGACGATCCACCGAGCCGATTCCGTACCGCACCCGTGGCGATCGCACTGGTCTCAGCCGCGGTCGTGAGCTTCTTGGCCCTGGCTCTCGTCCCCGTCCTCGGAGCCGCCGCCACAGCGTTGGGAGTGCTGCGATGACCTACCACCTCACCGCCACCCGTGACGAGCTCGCGGTGATTGTCGGCACCCTCATCGACGGGGGGAAGCGCCTCGCGCTGGTGGCCGCCCACGAGGAGCCGGACGAATTCCGGGTCGTCTACGTGTTCCTGGGCGGCGATCGCGTCGACGTGACCCTGACCATGACCCGGGACGACGCCTGGCTGCCGAGCCTGGCTTCCATCTGCTACCCGGCCGGCCGGTTCGAGCGCGAGATCCGCGACCTGTACGGCATCCGGGCCCAGGACCACCCTCTCCCTCACCGCCTGGTGCGCCATGCGCACTGGCCCACCGGGTACCACCCGATGCGCTCAGGCGCCGGACCCATGCCCGTCGTCGACACGCCCGCGTCGTACCCCTTCCTGCAGGTCGAGGGCGACGGCGTGTACGAGATCCCGGTCGGCCCGGTCCATGCCGGACTCATCGAACCGGGGCACTTCCGGTTCTCGGTCGTCGGCGAGACCATCCTGCGGATGAAGGCCCGCCTCTGGTTCGTCCATCGCGGCATCGAGAAGCACGCCGAGCAACGAAGCCTCGACGACGTGCTCGCGATCACCGAGAGGATCTCCGGCGACACCGCGATCGGCCACTCCCTCGCGTACGCCATGGCCGTCGAGGAGGCGCTCGGCATCACCGTCTCGGACGACGCCACGCTCATCCGCGCCCAGCTGCTCGAGTGCGAACGCATCTACAACCATGTCGCCGACCTGGGCGCCATCATCAACGACGTCGCGTTCAGCATCATCGCTGCCCACACCGCTCGGCTTCGCGAGCAGCTGTTGCGCCACCACGAGGAGGTCACCGGCCATCGGCTGCTACGGGGAGCGGTCGCCGTCGGTGGTGCCCGGTTGCTTCGTCCGATCGATGTGGAGCTCGTGAGCGGCGTCGCGCGAGAAGCGCTCGAGCTCGCACACATGGCCATGTCTCACTCGGTCGTCGCGGACCGGCTCCACGGTACGGCCGTGCTGCGCAGTGACCAGGTACGCCACATGGGCGTGCTGGGTTACGTCGCCCGTGCCTCGGGCGTTCCGACCGACGCACGCGCCGATCACCCGTTCGTCGACCTCGGACCGTCGTTCCGCGTCGTCACCCGGCCTGGCGGCGATGTCTGGGACCGCTTCATGGTTCGCGTGGGCGAGCTGGAGGTGTCGGCAGCGGTGCTCGCCGACTTGTCGCAACGCCTCGCGGGCGGGTGCGGCGACCTCGCCGAGGT
>JADGPB010000489.1 GCA_017882655.1 Propionibacteriales bacterium | reverse complement strand
GCCTGAGCCAGGTCCCAGCCGTGGGCGAGGAGGTCGTAGAGCCGGATCTGCAGTCGCTCGGCGCCGGTAGCCGCCCCGAGCGGGCCGCGGTAGGTGCGTTCGAGGACTCCAGGCTGCTCGAACGCGGACAGCAGCATGGCTGCGGAATCGCGATAGGCGCCGACGGGGTCGTCTTCGATGTTGTCGGCGGCTGGCTGTGGTGGTGGCTCGTCGGAGAGCAGCGCGGCGAATACCCGGTTCATCCCGATCAGGTGGTCGACCAGCCGGCGCACCGTCCAGTCCGTACACGGGGTCGGCGCTGACCACTGTTCGGGTCGGACCTTGGTGATGAGCTCACCGACCGCGGCGAGCGCGCGGCCGAGCTGCTCGACCCGGGCCGTGCGCTCCACGTCGCTGCGTTCGATGCAGAACTCGTTGCCCTCCGGGTCAGCACACACCACCCATCCGGAGCCGTCCGGGCGACGCCGGTCGTCGACCACCCGGCCGCCGAGGCCAGGGAGTCGATCGACCTCGTCATCCCGCCGGCGGTCGATCGGCACCAGATCAAGGTGCAATCGGTTCTTGGCGTGTTTCTGCTCGGGCACCGCGATGAACAGCAACGCCGGCTGGCCGTCCGGCGACAGCAGCACGGCCTCTTGGTCGTCGGGCGCGTTGCGGTTGTCCGGATCCTCGGTGAAACCCGTCAGCTGCGACCAGAA
Organism: Propionibacteriales bacterium; assembly: GCA_017882655.1. Taxonomy (GTDB): domain Bacteria; phylum Actinomycetota; class Actinomycetes; order Propionibacteriales; family Propionibacteriaceae; genus Fen-668. Next base: position 1,862 of record JADGPB010000489.1, on the reverse strand, counting down.
CTGAGCCAAGCGGTAGGGATCGGTGCAATCGAAGGTGATGCTCTTGATACGCACGGCCATGGGGCCACCTCTCACGGGAGGCGCGACCTGCGGCTGCACTCGGTCAGTCAGCCTCAGGAGGCGCGGAAACGGTCGTCGTCACGTTTGTCGCACCTCCTCCCGCTCAATCGACCCGTACAGACTGTCAGAGCGGCGGCCGCTGTGCCAATGGCGGATCCTCAACCGGACTTGGCATGATCAGGCAGCCCAGCGCCTGCTCGAATTGTGTCCGACCTCAGTCCATGGATGAACACTTCGGTCATGCGCTGGTTGAAGCTGGGTTGCTCGCTGCGGACCGGCTGACAGATGAGGGCGATGGTCGTGAGGACTTCTCGAGCCGTAACGTCGTCGCGCGCGTACCCGCCGTGTACCGCTCGGGTGAGGAGCGTGTGGAGCGCCGGTTCGAGCCGGTCCAGCAGGTGCTGCGGGAGGTCATCGTAGGCCGGGTCACCGGAGTGCAGCGCTGAGGCGAGCCCGCGTTTGGTGCCGACGAAGGCCGTGAAGCGCTCGATCCAAGTTATGAGCGCGTCCCACGGACTCAGCGTGGTCCCGAGCTCTTCCGCAGCGTCGATGCACTCGTCGATCTCGTGTTGCAACACGGCGACGATGAGGTCGGATCGGCGAGGGAAATGCCGGTAGAGCGTTCCCACGCCCACTCCCGCAAGATCCGTAATCTCCTTCGCGGGCGCGTCCACACCGCTGCCCGCGAACACGGTCTTTGCGGCCTCCACCAGCGCGACGACATTCCGCTGTGCGTCAGAGCGCTGACGCCGAGACGGTTCGACACTGCGCCCCGTCGACGGAGCCGTCGTCCTGACTGGCTCGGGTGCCATGGTCCTCCTGTTGCTAACCGGAAAGCGATTCCATATAGTTACGGAAGGACTTTCCGCTTGGTTGCAGTCTACGTCGACGGAGGCGTCTGCACACGTCACGCTCACGTTTGGAGAACCCTTATGCAGTACCGAAACCTCGGCCGAACCGGCATCAAGGTCAGCCCCTACGCGCTCGGCGCGCTCATGTTCGCCACCCGGGTCGGCAACCCCGACCCTCAGGACTCGGTCCGGATCATCCACAAAGCGCTCGACGCGGGCATCAACCTCGTCGACACCGCCGACTCGTACGGAGACTCGGAGGAGACCGTCGGTCGCGCACTGAAGGGACGCCGTGACAACGTAGTCCTTGCGACGAAGGTCGGCCGCCCGTTGGGCACCGACCCGAACCAGCACGGCGCGTCCCGGCGATGGATCATCACGGCGGTGGAGAACTCGCTGCGACGGCTGCAGACCGACCACATCGACGTCTATCAGATCCACCGACCCGACCCCGACACCGATATCGAGGAGACGCTCTCCGCGCTGACAGACCTCGTCCACAGCGGCAAGATCCGCGCATTCGGAACCTCGACGATGCCGGCATCGGACATCGTGGAAGCTCAGTGGGTCGCCGAGCGGCGCGGTCTGGAGCGGTTCCGCACCGAGCAGCCGCCATACTCGATCCTCAACCGCAGCATCGAGCGTGAGGTCCTCCCGCTGGCGCAGCGATACGGGATGGGCATCCTGGTGTGGGGCCCGCTCGGGCAGGGCATGCTCACCGGCCGGGTCCGCCGCGGACAGGACAACGACGTCATTCGCGCGAAGTTCCTCACGGCGTTCAGCGATGAGCGGCGCCTCGACGCGGTGGAGAAGCTGATCCCGCTCGCCGAGGAGGCGGGGGTGTCGATGCCCCACCTCGCCATGGCGTTCGCGATCTCGCACCCCGGTGTCACCAGCGCGCTGCTCGGTGCCCGCACCATGGACCAACTCGACGACCTCCTCGCGGGCGTG
>JADGPB010000488.1 GCA_017882655.1 Propionibacteriales bacterium | reverse complement strand
TCGACGCGAGCGACGAGGCCGGCGACCTGGTCCTGCGCGCCCTCGCGATGCACCGACTCGACTGACCTCTCGGAGAGACTCCCCCCTCCTCTCGGAGAGACTCCCCCCTCCTCTCGGAGAGACTTCCCCCCTCTCTCCGAGAGGGGCTGTACCGCGGACGACGCGCCTACCTCTGCGCTACCGCGATGACGTCCCCGGCGGCTGTGGTGAGCTCGACCTTCCGGATGTCGCCGAGCTGGCTGGCGCAGGCGGTGGTGAGCTTCACCCTGCCTGACGTCGTCGCGCTCCACGTCGCCACCTGGGTGTCGCGTCCTGCCGTGTCGTAGACCCAGAGCGTCATCTCGCCCTGCGTCGGGAGGCCGGCTGCTTCGACCTGGAGCTCCGTACCCCACTGCTTGGTGACGAACGCCACCTGTACAGCCGCCTGTGACCCCGTGGCGGGCGACGCCGTAACGCGTGCCGCCGCGACGGGTGTGGGCGTGCGGCCGAGGTTCATGCCGAGCGCCGTACCGGCCCCGAGCATCGCTGCAGCCAGCACGACGGCCGCGACGGACGTGAGGATCCGCGAGCGCCGGCGCCGAGCCCGTACGAGCGACAGCACGATCGCTGGATCGGCCATCGCCGGCTCTTGCTGGGAAAGCGCGCCCGGATCGGCAGGCGTCATCGCGCCCTCGCTCGCGAGGTCCAGCAGACGGGGGATGCCGCTGACCTGCGCCAGCTCCCGCTGGCAGATGGGGCAGTCGCGCAGGTGCTCGGCGAATGCCGCGTGGTCGGCCTCGCTGAGACCACCGAGCACGTACGCACCCATCAACACCTGCAGCTCGTCATGACCCGCGGTCATCGCCTGACCCCCATCTCGTCCAGAATCACGCGCAGTTGTCGCAGCGCGTAGAAAGCCCGTGACTTCACCGTGCCCTCGGGCACCCCCAGCGTGGTGGCGGCATCGGTGATGCTCATCCGCTGTACGTGCAGCAGCCGTACGACCGCCACGTGGTCGGCCGACAACCGGGACAGCGCCTGGTCGATGAGCAGAGCGTCCAGCGCGCGGTCGATCTCGTCCACGTCGTACACCGGCTCTGCCACGTTCTCGTCCGTGATCTCCCTCGGACGTCGTGCCGCTGCCCGGTACCGGTCAACCAGCAGGTTCCGCGTCGTCTGCGCGAGGTAGCCGGCGATGTTGTCCGGGCGAGGAGCGGCCTTCCAGACCTTGAGGATGACCTCCTGTACGACGTCGTCGGCAGCCGCCGAGTCACCCGTCCCGCGATAGGCCATCCGTCGCACCATCGACCCGTAGTCGCGATAGATCGCCGTGATGGCGTCGTCGTCGAGCGGCATCCTGGCCTCCTCGGCTCGGCACTCACTGTGTCCGTCGAATGACACAACGCCGGCAGGGGCGGATTTGTTCATCTGAACCGGATCGACCTGGCCGGCGTCTTGCTGGGTACCCGGCTCGCCGAGCCGCTCTCAAGGAGGGCACGATGTCCCACCCGATCACCAGCCGCCGCTCGGTCCGACGCCAGCTTCTGGCAACGCTCGCCACCGCGGCCACACTCACCCTCGTCACGGCATGCTCATCGTCGACGGCGACTCCCGCCGCCCCGCCTGCCGCAGCGACCAGTGCTCCGAGCACCGCAGCCAGCACCGCCGCCAGCACCGCCGCCGGCACCTCCGCCAGCAGCGTCGCTGAGCTCAAGACCACGACCAGCTCGCTCGGCGACATCGTCACCGACGGCAAGGGGATGGTCCTGTACATGTACACGAAGGACACCCAGGGAACCCAGATGAGTGTGTGCACGGGTGGCTGCGCGACGGCATGGCCGCTAGCTCTCGCCGACGCGACGCCCAAGCTCACCGGCCTCACCGGAGCCGTCACCATGATCCCGACCGCCTCCGGCGGCAAGCAGCTGGCCCTCAACGGCTGGCCGTTGTACTACTACGCCAAGGACAAGGCCCCCGGCGACGTCCTCGGCCAGGGCGTCGGATCCGTCTGGTACGTCCTCGACGCGACGGGCACTCCCAAGAAGGCCTGATCGGCCCGGGCAACGCCGCCCGGGAGCACGTGCTCGGCGCGCAGATCGCGCCGAGCACGCCTCCGGCCGGAGCGCTAGACGATGTACCCCTCGATGTCGGCGATGAGCTGCACACTGCCGCCGGATGACGCGTTGTGCAGGATGACGGCCCCGTCAGCCCCGACAGCCACCACCACCTGGTTGGGTGCGGTCGTGCCGGGGACGTAGTTGAGGTTCGACGTGCCGGGCCACGAGATGCCGCTCGGGTACGCGGAGATGTAGCCGAACGAGTTGCAGTTGGTGACCGTGACGTTGAGTACCACGGCGGTCACCCCGGAGGTCGGCACACCACCTCGACCGGTGACCTGAAGCTTCACCTCCTGGTTGGCTGGGATCGGCCCGAACCGGCCGTTGCCGATCCTGGTGTCGAGGATCCGTACCGGCTGGTCGGCCGCTCGGAAGGCCCCGGCGGTCCCGCTGCCGGTTACGTACCCCATGACATCGGCGATCACGTCCGTCGCCCCCGCCGAGCCGTTGCGGATGTTGACCACA
>JADGPB010000487.1 GCA_017882655.1 Propionibacteriales bacterium | reverse complement strand
CGCGGCATCACCCAGGCGATGCAGCCGATCGTGGGGTACAACCACGGTGCGGGCCGTAGCGACCGGTCGTACGCAGCGGCGAGCCTGTCGATGAAGGTGAGCGTGCTGTACGGGGTGGGCGCGACGCTGGTCGTCGCTCTGGGAGCCCGGCTGATCGCCGGCACGTTCACCGCAGACACCGTGACGGCTGATGCCGCCGCCGCTGCCCTGCGTACCCTCGCCTTCGCCTACCCGCTCGGGGGTCTCGTCGGCCTCACCGCCGCCTGGTTCCAGTCGCGGGGCTATGCCCGGCCGTCGTTCATCCTGTCGGTCGGCGCGATCCTGCTCGTGAAGCTCCCGGTGCTGCTCGTGCTCGCCAGGTTCGGCACCCAGGGCATCTGGTGGGCGTTCCCGGTGGGCGAGGCGTTGTCGGCCCTCGCCGCCTGGTGGCTCTGGCGCCGCCCCATGTCACGGGCGAACTAGCGTGATCTGCCCGGCGGCCAACGAAAGCCCCTCTGGCAAGCGTGAGAGGAGAGATCTCTCATGCTCGGTATGAACGACCTCGGGCGGATTACTGTCTGCCTCGACACGGCAACAGCCAGTTTCCCTGTCATTCCCTGGCGCTCCGAATGACCCCTCAACGGAAAGCGCGCCCATGTCTCACCAGATGCTCGTCGAAGACGCCAAGACCGTTCTTCTCATCGACGGGGCCGGATCTGCGGCACGTCTGAGCGCGCCCCTGGCGCGGTCCACCGGAGCCCACATCGTCACGGCCACCGACCTCACGTCCGCGCTGCGGGCCATCGAGCACGACAAGCCGCAGGCTGTCATCTCCGGGCTCCCGCTGACCGACGAGCTGGGACTGCCGCTGTTGTTCTACGTCTCCGTCCATCACCCGGGCCTCCCAGTCGTCGTCCTGCTGGACAAGCCGAGCGATGACATGGTGCAGCAGGCCCAGTGGTACGGCGCCACGACGTCGATCACCCGGTGCGCCGACCCCGGCACCCTCTCCGCGAGCGTGTCGACGGCGCTCGGCATGTCGAGCCCCTACGCCATCTGGGACCGTGTGGCCGAGGTGGCAGCCAGGCGGCATCTGTCGCTCGTACCGCCCACTCCTGTCAGCCGTTTCGACGCGGACGCTCGTCTCAACGGACTGTTCCGAGGGTTCGGTGAGGTCCGTGGCCTTCGGGGCAGCGTCGCGCTGGACGACGACGGGTCGCTCCTTGGCATGGTGGACACGTCCGGGTCACTCGACGTTCCAGGCATCGTTGCCACGCTGCAGGCGCTCATTCAGGCGAGTCACGCAGCCTGCACTGGTGCGGGCCTCGACGAGTTCGAGACGGCCGTGCTTAGCATCGGTCAGGAGACGATCGTCATGTCGTGCTGCGCCGATGAAGGCACCCACGTTCACGTGGTCACGCTGGTCGCCCCCGACGGGAACCGCGCCTTGGTCGAGCTGGCGCACAAGCGCCTGCAGCGGGAGTTCCACGAGGCCCAGGCGGCCGGCGGCTACCCCGCCACTCTTCCCAGCGCGGCTGAGATCTCGGCCTGAACGGACGCGGGCTCGCCGTCGACTGGCATGTTGTCGACGTCGGCGACTCCATCGAGCGTGCCCGCTACGTCGGGTAGCAGCGCGCTGAACAGCGGCTCGAGGTCGGCCGTGGCCGGTCCGGTCTCAGCGACGAGCTCGAGCGTCTTGCTGGCCGCGGTCGGCGAGGTCAGGCTGGCGACGAGCACATGGGCGATCTGCCGCCGGGCGATGCCGCCGTCGGCGGGCGTACCGGTGTGGCGCGTGTCGCCCTGCAGCATGACGATCTGCAGCTGGTCGGGACTGTTGTAGTCGAACCACCCCGGTCGGACGATCGTGTACGTGTGGCCGCTGGCCCTCACCAGCCGTTCGGAGCGCCGCTTCCAGTCGTGGGCATGGGTCGTCTGGTTGTACTGGCCGACCCTGTCGGTGACGCCGATGGCGGTCATCAGCGCGATCCGTACGGGTCGGTCGCCGATGGCGTCCAGCACGTTGCGTACGCCCTCGTAGTCGACCGTCCGCGCACCGTCCTTGCCGAGACCGTCGGTGCCCAGCGTGAGGGTCAACGCGTCGACGCTGTCGACTGCGGCAGCCAGCGTCTCCGGCAAGGTGACGTCGCCGACGACGATGTCAGTGTCGGCTGGCACGAGGGAGACCCTGCCAGGGTTGCGTACAAGCGCGCGGACGCGATGTCCCGCGGCCGCGGCCTCGGTGACGACGTGGCGTCCGATGCTTCCGGTGGCTCCCACCACCAGGACGGTCAGCGAGGTCATGCTTGCTCTCCTTGAGTGGTCGGGACGATCGGAGCGGTCGCGGGCAACAGGTGCGACGCGGCGGGTGGCTTGCTGACGAAGGAGAAGGCCAGCTCCTCGATGGCCTGGTCCTGTGCGGTGAGGCGGATGTCGTGCTGGCTCTGATGCTCGGCCCATGACGGCACCGCGAAGATCTCCATGAACGTGTCGGCACGCTCTCCCACCCGGTACAGCTCCCAGCGGAACGCGCCGCTGCGCAGCCTCGACCGGCGCATGTCGGTCATCGCGCTGAGCCACTCGGACTGGCGCTCC
>JADGPB010000486.1 GCA_017882655.1 Propionibacteriales bacterium | reverse complement strand
CCGTGGTGTGTCCGAGCCTCTGCATTCACTCAGCCAGCGTTGCCCCAGTGGCGGCGGCGGGGACTGCGCCGGTGTGGCGTGAAGGGGTGGTTACCAATTGCGAATCCCCTTGGCTCCACCATCAGAGGCCGAGTCGGAAGAGATTCCGACTCGATCTTCGCATCGGAACTGGCTCTAGCCCGAGATGCGAGACGCGGGCTTTGCCGCGCGGGGCTGACCGCTTAGAGTTCCTCCCATGAGTCCCGACCGCGTGCTGACGGCTGCTGCCGCCGCGGTCTGTGGGTGTTGTCGCGTCAACTGACCGACCCATCCACCCGCGCATCGCGCGCAGCAACCTAGGACCCATCAACCATGACCACCCTTCTTCGTTCGTACGATCACTACGCCCCCGACATCGCCGCCACCGTCCTTCCCGGTGCCCCCGTGCCGAGCGGGCCCTACTGGACGGGTACGGTGACGCGCCGCTCGGTCGCCACCGGAAGCCGTATCCGCTGGTCCGACGGTACGTACTCAGAGACCGAGCTCGTACGGCTCGACGAGCAGCTCGCGGCGTACGCGGTACTGCCGGGCGCGACGGACGCCACTCACCGCGAGGTCTCCTGGCTCGACTCGGACCGGCTCGGCGACGAGTGGGCGCTCACGCAGGTGCTCGCGCAGGGATTCGGGCGGGTGAGCGTCGAGGAGCTTCGTCGGCGGCTGCGGCGCGGGGGGTACCTGGTCGCGGCCGACGAGCTGACCATTGCCGATGCCATCGCCGGTACGCAGGCGGCCGTCTGGCGCGTCACCACCGGGCGCACCCTCGACACCCGGCACGTGAATCCCCTGGCCGTGAGCCACGTGTACGACTTCCTGCTCGGGCGGGCAGGGGTCCAGGGGCACGGGAGGCGTGAGTTCTCCGGTCCCCTGGGTGGGCGGTACTTCGTGGCCGGCGGCAGCGCCGTCGAGATCCTCGGGGCCGAGGTCGTCGACCCCGACGGGCGTTCGCTGGCCGGGATCGTCGTCCCGGGGCAGCGGTTCCACCTTCGCGGAGCGGGTCGGCGGATCGTGCTCCGCCACGGTGCCGTACGCGCTCGCCTGCTCGCCGGCGATCACAACCACCTGGTAACGGTCACCGAACAGCCGCCGGTCGTGGTCGACCACATCGTCGCCAACTGACCGTGCTCGCTATGGTGGCGTTACTGCCATCGTGGTGGTGAACGAGAGGGGGCTGGCGTGGACAGTCCCACGGACTTCGAGGACATTCAGCCCGACGCTGCCGACAACCTCCGTGAGTTCATCGATCGCCTGATCGCCAAGGGCTACACCGTCGTGGACGGGAAGAGCCCAGATCCGCAGCTCATCGACCCCGGAGGGCGCGCGGTCGAGACCTGGCGCGAGGACTACCCGTACGACGAGCTGATGGACCGTGACGAGTACGAGCGTGAGAAGTACCTGCTGCAGATCGAGTTGCTCAAGCTGCAGTACTGGGGCCAGGACCACGGGGTTCGGCACATCATCGTGTTCGAGGGACGCGACGCCGCGGGCAAGGGCGGCACGATCAAGCGGTTCGCTGAACACCTCAACCCCCGTGCGTCCCGCGTGGTTGCTCTCACCATGCCGACGACCCGCGAGCTCGGGCAGTGGTACTTCCAGCGCTACATCGAACATTTCCCCACGAACGGCGAGATCGTGCTGTTCGACCGCTCCTGGTACAACCGGGCCGGCGTCGAGCGGGTCATGGGGTTCTGCACTCAAGAGGAGTACGACGGCTTCATGAAGCAGACGCCGGAGTTCGAGCGCCTGATCGTCGACGCCGGGACCCACCTCACCAAGTTCTGGTTCTCGGTCACCAAGCGGGAGCAGCGGACGAGGTTCGCGATCCGTCAGATCGACCCGGTACGGCGCTGGAAGCTGTCGCCGATCGATCTCGAGTCGCTGGGACGGTGGGACGACTACACCGCCGCCAAGGAGGCGATGCTCGCAGGGACCGACACCGACCATGCCCCCTGGATCACCGTGCGCAGCAACGACAAGAAGCGCGCCCGGCTGAATGCGATGCGGTACTACCTCAGCCGGTTCGAGTACGAGGGCAAGGACCACTCTGTTGTGGGCGAGCCCGACCCGCTGATCGTGCAACGAGCCCGGGACACCGTCGGCGACTGACCTCAGCGAGGCGCTCGGACGTGAGGATCACGCTTCGACCTCCAAGGCCCGGCCTGTGCAGGAAATGGACCTGCTCGCGGCTGGCTCGGAGCCGTAGACCCGGTGTGTGCAGGTTCTGTCGGCCATGTGAACGTCAGACCCAGCGGCGCAGCGACTCGCGGTTGCGTACGTGGTCGGCGCGGATCTGCCGCAAGGAGTCGACGCCAGGCTTCGGGTACAGGTCCTGCTCCACGACGAGCCAGCCGTCGAAGTCGGACGCGAAGACCTCGTCGAGGAACGCGGTCATGGGCAGGTCGCCGTCGCCGAACGGTACGAAGGTGCCGCCGGACCAGACGTCGATCATGCCGCCCTTGCGTGCCACGATGTCGCGGGCGAGCTGGACCCGTACGTCCTTGAGGTGCAGGTGGTTGACCCGGTCCCGCCAGCGCCGCCA
>JADGPB010000485.1 GCA_017882655.1 Propionibacteriales bacterium | reverse complement strand
GTGGACGTCGCCCTCCCAGGTGTCGATGGCGTACAGCTCCGTGTCGAGGCCGAGAGCCTTCGCGGCCTGGCAGAAGGCGAAGAACGAGTACCCGCCGTGGGTTCCGAGCTCGACCATTGACGACGGCCGCATCGCATCCATGAGCCACATCGCGAAGGGCGCGTGCTCAATCCACGCTGAGCCACAAACCTCTGCTACGGGCCAGAACGAGGCCTTGGACAAGAAATCGTTCAGACTGGACTTCGGCATGCGGGTTTCCCTCCTGGCAACGGGCTGCGAGACAGCCTAGCGGCCTCCACACGAGCCACGCGGGGGCTCGCGGATGTTCAACTGGGGAAGCGGGCGACGCTCAGGTGTCGGCACACGATGCCTTCCGCCGGCCGCCGAAGGCCTCGGCGGTAGAGCTTGGCACACAGCGGCCTGGCTCAACGTCAGGTGCAGGGTGCACCCCCATTTCTGGGCCACGTTCGCGCCGGGGATATTGTGCGGCAGACCGCGCTGGGCAGGCGGAGACCTGCACCCGAGTCGAAGGGGAATGCCGTGCTGACCATGACACAAGCGCTGTTACGAGCTGTCAGGACGCACCACTGGTCCGGACGCCTCGCACTCATCCTCCCGCTCGGCGTCCTGCTGGCTGTCGGCACAGTCGCATCGACCCCGGCCAAGGCATACGCCGCCACGCCCGAGGTCCGCACGGCTCTGCATGCCGGTGTCGACGACTCCGGACCGCTGGCAGTGTTCGGGGCCACCGTGCTCTTCGGAACCCACCACTCCGCCAACACGGGCACCACCTGGACCAGCGACCCGGCGCTCTCGGCCACCACGTGGGAGATGGCAGTCGGCGGCACCCTCGTGGGCTACCGGCTGACGGGCTCGACGTACACAGCCGTCGTCTACACGATCAGCACCGGCTCGGAGACGACGTACCCTCTGCCGTCAAGCGTGAGCAACCCGACGAGCATGAACGGGTCGTGGATCGTCTGGGGTTCGGGCGTCGCCTACAACGCGTACAACTTCCTCACCAGTACGGGGCCCATTCCCGTGACGCCTCCGGTGGGCTCGGTGACGGATTTGAAGCCGCAGCTCACGGCGTCCGGAGCGGTCCTCTGGAGCGGGACGGCGAGCACTCTTCACTCCGTCTATGCCGTGGCAGCCACCCCCACGTCAGCTCCGGGGGCGTGGGTCACCATCGACGCGGCGGGCGGGGTGGTCGTCACCACCTCGTCGCAGCTCGTGTATGTGCTCGCGACGACCACCACCGTCCAGATCTGTGCGCGTCCGCTGTCGAACCTGTCGACCACCGCGACCTGCAGCACGGTGATGACCGGCACGTACGACTCCGTCTATCCGCTCTTCTACAACTTCAGCGACTGGACCGTGGTCAACATCTGGACGGGTCTGGGCCCTGCGGGCCAGTACACCTCGTTCCTCTGGAGCGGGATCGCGTCGACGTCGACGAAGATCCAGCTGCCGGCGCAGTCCTCCATCGACCAGCCCCCTTCCGCCGGCATGGACATTTACGGCGACACGCCGTACGTGCTGGTGCGCGACGGCAACACGGTGCCGACCATCCTGAGGGTCTTCGCTGAAGGCACCGTGAGCGCTGGCTTCTCGATCCCACCAACCGCCGCATCCTCCGTCGGCTTCCTCGCGGTCGCGCCCGATCGGGTCGTAGGGGCCGACAGTCGAGACGGCTCCCTCGACCTTCCGGCGTGGACGAGGTCCGTGTCGCCGTCAGGATTCGGACTGGAGACGCTGCTGCCCCTGAGGACCTCCGGGCTCGCGGCATCCGCTGCACGCACCGCCGTCAGCGGCCCTGCTGGGCTGTCGATCTATGACCGCGGAGCTCCGCGCAACACGATCACCGATGCGCATCTCGACCAGCTGAGCGGCCCGTACATCACCCGGCTGGGGTGGAACACGGCCGCCAACGGTCCCGAGATCGAGGTCGCGACGGTCAACAACACCACGGTCGGGAAGTTCCTCGGGACCGCCGGCAACCTCTTCGGATCCGAGTACGTCACGTGGACCACGGACACGGCTCCGACCGGTTCTGCGCACGTGGTCGTCAACGACCTGACCGGGATCTCGCCGCCCCGAACCCTCACCCTGCCGCTCGGAACGGCTGTGTGCGGCGCAGGCCAGGTCTGGAGCGACACGTTGTTCATGACCTGCGGGACGAAAGCGCAGGCCTTCAGCTTGAAGACCGGACTCCTGGTGGCGAGCTTGCCGGTCCCGACCAACCAGTTCGTCAATGTCATGGACGTGGGCGACGGGTACGCGATCGTGACGTTCAACAACTTCGACTACTACCTGTGGAACCTGTCGGAGGGCACCCAGACGCCCTTGACTGACTGCTCCTACGACGTCACCTCGGACGGTGTGGGCCACGTTGGGTGCGCGTCGAGCACGCAGCTCATCTGGCGTGACTTCTCGTCGGTGTCAACGTCCGCTCCGCGCCTGCTGGGCGCTCTGGCGAGCCCGACGGCAGACTTCTCCGATGCAGGTGCGTGGACCGTCGAGTTCGACGCCACCAAGCCCCTCAAGGCCGGCACCCTGGAGATCCCGAAGACCGGCGGG
>JADGPB010000484.1 GCA_017882655.1 Propionibacteriales bacterium | reverse complement strand
CTGGGTGGCGTACAACTTCTACCAGTCGTCGGAGACTCGGATGCGGCGGGTGGAGGTCATTTATCAGACGCTGTTGTTCCGTGAGCCGGATTCGGTGGGTTGGCCGTTCTGGACGGCGCGTGTACTGACAACTGGTGACCTGCAGCTGGCCTGGGAAGTGGCCAACAGCATCGAGTACTGGGACAAGGCGCAAACGAGGTACTGACGCATCGTTCGCCCCGCGAACGCCCTGACCTTCACCCACGGCCTCCCTCACGATCACGGCTCGCCGGGCATTTCCGCACCCGGCCCGGCGAGTGTCTCCCTGCGCTGCTAACGTCGGCGCGAGCACGTTAAGGACATGCGCGCTTTGGGGAGCACTTCGCAAGGGGATTTCGTGACCACCACCTCGATTTCGGTCAGGGGCCGGTTCATTGCCGCGGCCGTCTCCCTCCTGCTGCTCGTCGGCGCGCAGATGTTCGGGGCCGCGCCGAAGGCGATGGCCGCCTCGCCGGTGTCGATCAGCGGCACGACCTTCGACTCCGTGACTGCCCTGCCGCTGTCGGGTGTGACCATCAGCGACACCGGCGGCTCGGCGACGACGACCTCGGCCACCGACGGCACGTACACGCTGCAGGTCGACGCCGGCACCCACGTGCTCAAGGCCTCGCTCGGCGGGTACGTACCGATGAGCTCCGCCACTCTCACAGGCCTCACGGCCGGTACGAGCGTCTCGGACATCAACTTCACCCTGCAGAAGTACGCATCCGCGTCCGGCATCGTCGTCGCCTCTGGCACGACGACCGGCGTGAGCGGCGTCGCCGTGCGGTTCTACGACGCGGGTTCGGTCAGCCAGGTCGCGGCGTACACAGCCGGCACCTCCGCCAACGGATCGTGGACCCTCGCGGACATCCAGCCCGGCACGTACAAGGTCAAGTACGACGCGGCCAGCACGAGCTACATGTCGGCCTGGCACGACCAGAAGCCCACCCGCGACGCGGCCACGATCCTTACGGTGGCCCCCGGCGCAGCACTGACCCTGTCGGCTCAGCTGGTCACCGAGTCCACGATCAGCGGCGTCATCAAGGATGCCGGCGGTACTGGGCTCGCCCACGTCACCGTGAACGTCCAGCGCCAGAATGGCATCGCCGCCGGCACTACCACGACGGACGCCACCGGCGCGTACACGGTGGGGCAGCTCGGCGCCGACACATACGTGATCCAGGCCTCTCTCGCCGGCTACGCGTCCGCGTGGTACGGCGTGGGCGCCGCTCACCGGGACCAGGCACAGACCGTCGCCCTCTCGGAGTCCGAGAAGTCCACGGGGAAGGACATCACCCTCGCGCTGGGCGGCAGCATCTCCGGCACGGTGACACCTGCACCCACCAGCGCGGGAACGGCCGGGGTCTTCGCGATCGCGCACGGCGACTGGTACCCGGCCTACGTAGCCCTTGACGGCACGTACGCGATCGCTGGCCTTCCTGCAGGTAGCTACACCGTCGAGTTCTACTCGGTCGGCTACGTGACCGAGTACTACAACGACGTACTCGCTTCGGGTTCCGCGACGACCGTCCCGGTGTCTCTGGGCGTGACGACGTCGGGCATCAACGCCACGCTGACGGCGGGTAGCACGTGGGTGAGCAACCCCGCCGCCGTGACGGGCCGGGTCGTCGACCTCGACGGCAACGGCCTCGGAGGCGTCACCGTGCTTGCGAAGACCGCAGGGGTCGAGACGACGACAGCTCCCGACGGCACGTACAGCCTGACGGTCACCACCGGAGACTCCAGCCTGCTGCTCACGCGCGGCGGGTACGTCACGGAGACGGTCGGCATCTTCCCGTCGAGCAGCAACACCGTCGCCAACCCGTTCGTCGCCGCCGATGTCTCGATGTCGAAGGTCGTGACGATCACCGGCACCGTGACCCTCGGTGCCGACGGACCGCATGCAGGAGTGCAGGTCTCGATCCACACCCCGTTGGGCCTTGTCGCCACCACGCTCACCGCTGCCGACGGCACCTACTCGGTGACGAACCTTCGCGAGGGCTACTACGCCGTCTCGGCGGAGTCGATCAACGACGCGGCGTACGCCTCGATCTTCTACGGGGGCGCGGCCGTCAGCTCCCTCGCCGCGTTCCTCTCGGCGCCCGAAGGTTCCACGCTGCCGCACATCGACATGCGTCTCGACAAGGTCGCCTCGATCGTCGGAACGGTCACGTGGTCGGGTGGTCCGGCCGTCGGCGCGGCGGTGACGGTCGCCTCGACAGGCATCTCCAAGACCGTGACCGTCGACCCCGAAGGCAAGTTCAGCGCCGGCGGGCTCCCGCCGGGCAGCTACCGGATCTCCGCCTACCTCAACGCGTGGGGCCAGGCGTGGTGGAACGGCGCGACCAGCGAGCTGACGGCGACACCCGTCCTGCTGACGGCTGGCCAGGCCGAGAGCGGCATCGGCATCATCCTGGCGAATGGCCACTCGGTCACCGGAACGGTCAGGTCGAGCAGCAATGTCGCTCAGGACAGCGTCATGGTGTCGCTCCTCGGCGCAGATGGTCATGTCCAGGACACCCGGACCGATGTTCAAGGGAACTACGCCTTCCGAGGTGTC
>JADGPB010000068.1 GCA_017882655.1 Propionibacteriales bacterium | reverse complement strand
ATCTGGAACACGTGCGTCCCGAGGATCGCCTCGACGCCGCGCTCCCGGAACAGCGAGCCGGTCCACAGCTCGCTGGTCGTCTGGAAGCCCTGCTGATCGAAGACCATGCCGTCGACCCCGAAGTCGCCCAGAGCCGCCTCGTTGGTGAGGTAGACCACGCGGGCCAGGTCGCGGACGCCCGCCTCGCGCAGCTCGTGGTCGACGTTGAAGACGTACTCGAACGCCGCGCCCTCGCACGTGCAGGTGCCATGACCCGTACCGACGACCAGCGTCTGCGGCGTGCCTGCCTTGAGTTTCGCGGTCACCTCGCGCAGCTTCGCGGCGGCTTCCACAGCGTGGTCGGCGGTGCATACGGACACGGTGTGGCCGTCGGGACCGAGGCCCGGCGTAGCCTCGAAACGGAGCTTCGGACCGGTTGCGTTGATCAGGTAGTCGTAGCGGAGTCGCTCGGTCGTGCCCGCCTTCTCAGGCAGCGTGTACTCGATGTCGACCGCTGGTTGCGGGTCTTCCGCGTCTCCGTACGGACGGATGGCCACACCCTTCGCCTGCCGGAAGTCGATCCCCTTGCGCTGGTACACCGGCGCGAGGGGGAAGATGACGTCCTTCTTCTCCATCTCTCCGACGCCGACCCAGATGTTGGAGGGAATCCAGTTCCACTTCGAGTTCGGGGAGACGACGGTGATGCTGTGCTTCGACCCCAGGAGCCTCTTGAGGTGAAGGGCTGCGGTGTGCCCTGACACTCCGGCCCCGAGGACCACGACCTTTGCCATGACGAGTTCCTTCGCTGGCGGCACCACTGCCGCACGCCCATACCCTATGGGGTATCGAATGGGTCCGCAAACCGCCTCTCATCTGCAAGAACGCTTAACCTACGGTGAGGTAAGTTTGAGGTCTCACGACGGGAAGGGGACCGCCATGGACTCAGGACACCTCGCCGTCAGGTTCGCCGGATCGGCCTCTAGACACGCCGCACTGCCCGCTACCCGCGTCGCTGCGGGGGAGGGCTGGAAGGTCCGGACATATGCGGAGCTGGCCGCCGACGTACGTCGCCTCGCTGCGCGCCTCATCGATCTCGGGCTGGAGCCGGGTGATCGCGTGGCGATCTTCTCGCCGAATCTTCCCGAGTGGACGCTGACCGACCTTGCCTGCGCGTCCGCAGGTCTTGTCTCGGTGCCGGTGTACGACACGAGCACGGCCGAACAGGCTCGCCACATACTCTCGGACTCAGGATGCCGCATGGTCTTCGTCGGTGGCGACGATGAGCTGGCGAAGGTCGCCGACGTCCGCTCTGAGCTCCCGGCAGTAGAGCGGATGGTGAGCTTCGACAAGCTGTCTCATCCGGAAGGCGCCTCGACCCTGGCCGAGGAGATCGCGGCCGCACCGGCCGACACCTCGGCTGTCGATGCCCGGCTTGAGGCCATGTCGGCAGAGGACCTCGCGACGATCATCTACACGTCCGGTACGACCGGGGAGCCCAAAGGCGTGATGCTCACGCACCGCGGCTTCACCCATCAGCTCGACGTGCTCAACGACTACTTCGACATCACGACCGACGACCGTTCACTCTGCTTCCTGCCGCTGAGCCACGCGCTGGAGCGGGCCTGGACGTACCTGGTGATCGACAACGGGGCGCTCAACACGTACGTGCCGGACCCACGCACGGTGCCCGAGTCGATGGTGCGTGCCAAGCCGAGCCTGCTCGTGAGCGTGCCGCGCCTGTTCGAGAAGGTCTACCTCGCGGCCCACGACAAGGTCGCCGGTTCGTGGCTGAAGAAGCGCATCATGGCGTGGTCGCTGCGGATCGGGCACGACTACCACCTGGCCCTGGACGAGGGGCGCGGCCCGGAGTCGTACCTGCACCTGCGGTTCCTCGTAGCGGACAAGCTCGTCCTGCACAGCGTGCGAGACGCGATGGGCGGTCCGAAGAAGGTCTTGGCGTGCGGTGGCGCGCCACTGCGCCGGGACGTCGAGGAGTTCTTCTTCGCGTGCGGGCTGCTCGTGCTCCAGGGATACGGGCTGACGGAGACGTCACCGCTCGTGAGCTTCCCGTCTCGTGCGATGCATCGATTCGGCACCGTGGGCCGCGTGGTGGGCGGCGGTGAGCTGCGGCTCGGCGACGACGACGAGATCTGGTATCGCGGGCTCAACGTCATGACCGGCTACTGGAACAAGCCCGAAGACACCGCTGCGGTGCTCGTTGATGGGTGGCTGCGTACGGGTGACGTGGGGCACCTCGATGCCGACGGCTACCTCACGATCACCGACCGCATCAAGGACATCATCGTCACGAGCAACGGCAAGAACATAGCGCCGTCGTCGATCGAGGGCCTTCTTGCGTCCGACCCGCTGTTCGAGCACACGCTGCTGCTGGGCGACAACCGTCCGTACCTGACGCTCCTCGTGGCTCCCTCGCTCCCGCACCTCGAGAACGTGGGCCGCCAGCTGCATCTGACCTGGTCGCACCGCGACGAGCTGCTGGGCCACCCGGAGGTGCTCGCCGAGCTGCGACGGCGCGTCGAGGCGCTCACGACGAAGCTCGCCGGGTACGAGCAGATCCGCGATCTGCGCCTCCTCATCGAGGACTTCACGCTGGAGAACGGCATGCTCACGCCGACCCTGAAGGTGAAGCGCAAAGAGGTCGAGCGCCGCTTCGCGCAGCTGGTCGAGGACATGTACGAACGCGCTGGACGCAGCCGGAAGGAGCCGTCGCACTAGGCTCCCGGGCGTGGACGACGACTACCTGGCCATCAACCAAGCCAACTGGGACAGCCGCGCGCCGTTGCATGCGAGGGCGTACGGGCTCGAGCGCTACGTCGCAGATGCCACAGCGCTCAGCGACGTCGTACGCTTCGACAGGGCCTTGCTGGGCGACATCGCCGGCCTCGACACGGTCCACCTGCAGTGCCACATCGGTACGGACACGCTGAGCCTGTACCGGCTCGGGGCCCGCATGACCGGTGTCGACCTGTCCGGAACTTCGATCGAGCATGCCCGCCAGCTCGCCGCCGAAGTGGGCGCGGACATCACCTACGTGCAGTCCGACGTGTACGCGGCGCCAGAGGCGCTCGACCACCGCACGTACGACCTCGTCTACACGGGCATAGGCGCCATCTGCTGGCTGCCGAGCATCGAACGTTGGGCCCAGACGGTGGCGCAGCTGCTCCGTCCCGGAGGGCGCCTGTTCATCCGCGACATGCACCCAGTGCTGAACGCGAGCCTGGCGATGACCGTCGCCGATGACCATCCCGACCGTACGCAGCAGTCCTGGATCAGCGGCCCGGGCGACGTCACGATCGCGCTCGAGCTGCCGTACTGGGAGAAGGCGCAGCCTCTTGAGTGGAACGACGAGGTCACGTACGCCGGTTCGGAAACGGTGAGCTCGCCTCGTTCGGTCGAGTGGAACCACAGCCTCGGCGAGATCGTCACGGCCGTCCTCGGAGCAGGGCTGCGGCTCACAACTCTCGTCGAGCACGACAGCGTCCCGTTCGAGCCGTTCCCGGGCGCGATGACGTACGAGCCGGAGACGGGCGAGTACCGGCTCGCCGTCAGACCCGATCGTCTCCCCGCCACTTTCACCCTCATCGCCGTCAAGGACTGAGCGCCGTCCGCGGTGCGTCTGCCCAGAGCTAACCCACTCGCTGGAGTGCCCGCCCGGGGTGGCCTTCGCTAGACATCGACATTCGGCGGCACGAGCCGAATGGGCTGCGCCGGGGCCACGTCAGGACGCTCTGCGCAAAGAGAGTGTCCTAGCAGGTCCGCAACACGATCGCCCGTGACAGCGGGCATGAACAGGTAGCCCTGGCCGGTCGCGCAGCCGATCTCTTGCAGGGACGTGAGCTCTTCGCGGGTCTCGACACCCTCCGCGACCACGGCCAGGCCCAGCGCCTTGCCGATCGTCACGAGGGCGCGGATCAGCTCGGCACTGTTGTCCGCGCTCGTCATACTGCGGATGAACGAACGGTCGATCTTGAAAGCGTCCACCGGGAACCGGTGCAGGGTCTCGAGGGAGGAGTATCCAGTCCCGAAGTCATCAATGTGAAGCCGCAGCCCGGCATCGTGCATCTTGCGCATCATGCGCAGGGCCACCTCGGGGCGGCGCATCAGCACACCCTCGGTGATTTCGAGCGTGAGGCGGTCCGCAGCGAGGTCGTGCTCCCGAAGAGTCTCGAGCACGTGGGTCAGCAGGTCCTGGCGCCAGAACTCGCTGTCCGAAACGTTGATACTCACGTTGACGACCGCGGGGCCCCAGGTGACGAGCTGCCGGCATACCTCGGTGAGGATCCAGTGGCCGAGCTGGACGATGAGCCCAGTCTCTTCCATGACGGGCAGGAACTCCGCTGGCAGGAGCAGACCGCGCTCTGGATGGCGCCAGCGCGCCAGCGCTTCAAAGCGGTCAGCGCGACCAGAGGTCAGGTTGACGATCGGCTGATAGTGCACCTCGAACTGGTTCTCCTGCAGCGCCCGATGGATCTCAGCGTGCAGCGACTGTTGTCGCAGGGCGCTCGCGTGCATCGCCGCGTCGAAGAAGGTCACGCTTCCCGGTTCGGCCGACTTCGCGCGGTACATCGCGGTATCAGCGTCGCGCAGAACGTCCTCGGCGGAGGTGTAGTCGATGGCGCTGGTCGCGATTCCCATGCTGGCCTGGGTCGCGATCTGGTGACCGTCGAAGTCATGCACCTCCCCGAGTGCCGCCTGCACCCGCCGGGCGACCGCCGCCGCACCGTCAGGATCGGTGTCGGCCAGGAGGATCACGAACTCGTCGCCGCCGAACCGGGCGCCGGTGTCCACCGAGCGCAGCTCCTTCATGATGCCGAGACCGGCTGCCGTCAGCACCCGGTCACCCATCTGATGTCCGAGCGAGTCGTTGATGAGTTTGAACCCGTCGAGGTCGAGGAAGAGCACGGCGAACGGGGTGCGAGAGCGTTTCCACTGTGCGAGGGCGTGCTCGAGGTGTATGAGGAAGAGCTGGCGGTTCGGCAATCCGGTGAGCGCGTCGTACAACGCGCTCTTGCGCACCGTCTCTTGCAGGCGTTGAGATTCGAGGGAGGCACACAGCAGCGACGCCCAGTGTTGGTAGGTCTCACGCTCGGTGCTCGTGTCGATCTCGCCGACGATGGCCAGCATGCCCCAGTCGTGCTCCGGGGTACTCACCGGCACGACAACGCATACCTCGCGGTCGGCTGCCACGGCCTGGGCGATGAGAGACTCCGGGGGAAAGTGCTCGGTCGGCATCACGGCACCAACCAGGTCTGGCAGGGTCTTGGCGGAGTCGTACGTGCCGACGATCTGCAGCCGACCGCAGGACGGGCCGTCCTCCCACAGTCCGAGGACACCGGCTTTGACGTGAGTGCCGGTGAGCCAGCTGAGGTCACGTGGGTCGGAGTGGCCGGTGTCGAGCAATCCGGCGTCGACGACGTACTGCTCGACGATTGCGGTCTGCGTGGTTTCCGCCTGACGCAGGAACGCGCTGGCCTGTACTTTCCACAGCGCGGCGGCGACTCGGGCCGACGTTGGGAGCGTACCGTCCGTCGTCGGCACGGTCGAGGTCCGGACCCGTTGGGCGTAGTCCTCCATCGCATCCCCGAACTGGTGCAGGGTCTCGGGGCGGGAGGTGAGAGCTTGCAGCGACGTCGCCAGCGTCTGGATCTGCGCGGTTGTCACATCGTCGCCTGACTGCAGCAGACGCAAGGTGTCGCGCACGGTTGCCACTACCGCGTCGTGCAGGGGACCGTCGACTAAACGGTCTCCGGTGAGCAATGCCCCGGAGAGCACGTCCTGGAGCTGGTCGCGCAGGAGCTCAAGTGATGCATCGGGCAACGAGTCGTCCCCCTCGACCTCGCTGTCGTGCGCATCGGTGGCGCACCCACACGATTCCCGCATCGCGAGGGGGACCGACTGTGACGTGAAGTTCGTACTCGGCACTACATCGCCACGCATCTTCGCCAGTATCAGCCGGCCGGCGAGCGCGCCGACCTCGTCGAAGCGCTGGTTGACACTCGAGAGCGTGGGGGTGCTGAATGCCCCGGCCTCGATGTTGTCAAATGCCACGATGGCAAGGTCGCGCGGGATGGCCACACCGGCGTCGATCAGCGTGCCCATGAGTCCGATCGCGTTGCGGTCAGTGGCGACCATCAGAGCGGTTGGGCGGGAAGAGGACTCGAGCAGGCTGCGCGCCGCCACGACCCCGCCCGTCTCGGCGTTCTCGGGCGCCGCGAACAGGAGTGCGGGATCCGCCGCGAGGCCATGGGCCTCGAGTGCTTGTTGGTAGGCGGTGAAGCGGTCACATACGTCCTGCTGGGCGAGATTGCCTACAAAACCGATCCGGGTGTGGCCATGCCCGATGAGGTGCTCGACCGCGGCGAAGGTCCCCCCATGGTTGTCCGGCAAAGCGACCGGCGCATGGAAGTCGGCCATCTTGGTGCTGACGAGCACGACCGGCTTTCCGGCGTCGCGAAGCCGTTGCAGATAGGTCACACCCACGGCCGTAGTGATCGAAACAACCCCGTCC
Source organism: Propionibacteriales bacterium (assembly GCA_017882655.1). Classification (GTDB taxonomy): domain Bacteria; phylum Actinomycetota; class Actinomycetes; order Propionibacteriales; family Propionibacteriaceae; genus Fen-668. Next base: position 2,926 of record JADGPB010000068.1, on the reverse strand, counting down.
ACCTGCGACCAAGCGACCGGGGTGGCGAAACCGCCAGGCTCGCCAGGCTCATCGCGGGGCGCGGCCGCGAGAAGCGTCGCGACGACCACGAGACGCCCGCCCACACCAGCGACCTCCCGGCGGAGGCCGACGAGGAGCTCCCCGAAGTAGTGCCCGCCCATGCTCGGAGTCAGGACGAGCACAGTCGTCGGGTGAGTCATCTTCAGTCCTCCCCCTGGACGAGATGCACGAAGTTTCCTCCCTTGTTGTCCCCAACACAAGCGCACCCACCTGAGCGGCCGCTGGATCAGTTGACGGTGCGCCGGACGAGCTGGCTCAGGACGAGGGCCGACCGGGTGTGGTCGACCGTCGTCGCCGCCCGGATGCTCTCCAGCGCCACCTCGAGGGAGGCGACGTCATGGGACCGGATGCGCACGATGGCGTCCGCTTCGCCGGTGACCGTCGCGGCGTCGACGACCTCGGGGACGGCCGACAGGATCCGCTTGAGGTCGTGCGGCGCGACCGTCCCGCGGCAGAAGAGCTCCACGTACGCCTCGGTGCCCATGCCGTCCAGCGCCGGGTCCACCTGGATCGTGAAGCCCTGGATGACTCCGTCATCGACGAGGCGGTCGACGCGGCGCTTGGCGGCCGAGGCGGACAGGGCCACCTGGGCTCCCAAGTCGGCGTAGCTGACGCGGGCGTTTGCCCGGAGGGCGTCGAGGATGGCGCGGTCGGTCTGGTCCATGCCACGAAGCGTACGCAATGATTCATACACAAGGCCGCTCATTGCGCGGGATTCGCGCGTGGGCTGGCACGATTCGTCACGATTCCCTTGCCATGATGGCCCTATGACGGTAGTTGAAGATCGCGGGACCCTCGTGGAGGCTGACATCGACGCGCTCGAGGAGCGCGTGGCGACGCCCAAGACGGTGCTGATGTGCCGGCCTGAGCACTTCACGGTGAGCTACAAGATCAACCCGTGGATGGAGCCGACGAACCCCACCGACACGAGCGTGGCGCTTCGGCAGTGGCAGACCCTGTACGACACGTACCAGAGGCTCGGCTTCCACGTGGAGCTCATCGACCCGATCGCCGGTTTGCCCGACATGGTGTACGCGGCGAACGGCGGCTTCGTGCTCGACGGCATCGCGTACGGCGCAAGGTTCCACTACGCGGAAAGGGGTCCCGAGGGACCTGCCTACTCGAACTGGTTCGCGGAGCGGGGTCTTCGCGTCGTCGAGCCGGTGTCGGTGAACGAGGGTGAAGGCGACTTCCTCAAGGTGGGGGACACGATCTTCGCGGGCACCGGGTTCCGGAGCGACGCCGCCAGCCACGCCGAGCTGGCCCGCATCTACGACCGCGAGATCGTGACGTTGCGCCTTGTCAACCCGAGCTTCTACCACCTCGACACAGCGTTCGCGGTCCTCGACGACGCGGGCGGCCCTGCCTCGGTCGCGTACCTCCCACGGGCCTTTGACGACGCGAGCCGTGCGATTCTCGAGCACCGCTTCCCGGACGCGGTCCTGGCGACCGATCAGGACGCAGCCATCCTCGGGCTCAACTCGTTCAGCGACGGCCGCAACGTCGTGATCGCCGGCAAGGCGGAGACTTTCGCCCGCGACCTCGAGCTCAGGGGATATGTTCCCCATGGAGTGGACCTGTCCGAGCTGCTGCTCGGAGGCGGCGGAGTGAAGTGCTGCACCCTGGAGCTGAGGTGGTGAGCGTGATGCCCGACGAGGGCCCGCGTACGTCAGCCGACTACATCGCGCTCGACGAGCAGTGGGGAGCCCACAACTATCACCCGCTGCCCGTCGTGGCCGCGACGGCTTTGGGTTCGTGGATCACCGACGTCGAGGGCCGTCGTTACCTGGACTGTCTCGCCGGCTACTCGGCGCTGAACTTCGGGCACCGGCATCCGCTCCTCGTCGCCGCCGCGCATGCGCAGCTCGATCGACTGACCCTGACGAGCCGCGCCTTCCACAACGATCGTCTCGGCCCGTTCATGGAGGACCTGGCCGCGTTGACCGGCACCGAGCGCGTCCTCCTGATGAACACCGGGGCCGAGGCTGTGGAGACGGCCATCAAGATCTCGCGTGCGTGGGGCTACCGCGTCAAGGGCGTACGTGCGCATCACGCGAAGATCGTCGTCGCGTCGGGGAGCTTCCACGGGCGTACCACGACGATCGTCTCGTTCAGCGACGATCCACAGGCCCGGGATGACTTCGGTCCGTACGGGCCGGGGTTCGTGACCGTCCCGTACGGTGATGCGGCCGCGCTGGCGGCAGAGCTCGATGACGACACGGTGGCGGTGCTGCTCGAGCCCATCCAGGGCGAAGCGGGGATCATCGTGCCGCCGGCTGGGTACCTCGCCGAGGTGCGCAGGCTGACGGCCGCGAAGGACGTGCTCTTCGTCGCGGATGAGATCCAGTCGGGATTGGGGCGTACGGGGGCGACGTTGGAGACCGAACGCGTCGGCGTGCAGCCGGACCTGATCACGCTCGGCAAGGCGCTCGGCGGAGGCATCGTCCCAGTCTCAGCTGTAGTGGGCCGCGACGACGTCATCGGTGTCATCAAGCCGGGGGAGCACGGCTCCACTTTCGGCGGCAACCCGCTGGGTGCGGCTGTGGGGCACGCCGTGGTCGGGCTGCTCGAAACGGGGGAGTACCAGGCTCGCGCGCGTCACCTCGGTGACGTGCTGCACGGCCGGCTCGAGGAACTGGTCGGCCACGGTGTTCTCGCCGTGCGCGGTGCGGGCCTGTGGGCCGGCATCGACATCGCGCCAGAGCAGGGGAGTGGCCGGGCAGTCTGCGAGCGCCTCATCGCCCGTGGCGTACTCGCCAAGGACACTCACGGCCAGACGTTGCGATTGGCACCTCCGCTGGTCACGACTGAGGCCGAGATCCACCAGATCGTCGAAGCCCTGGCCGCCGCGCTGAGGTGAACCGGC
>JADGPB010000002.1 GCA_017882655.1 Propionibacteriales bacterium | reverse complement strand
TCATCTGCATTAACTGGCAGATACGTGCTCGCTGACCGCTATTCGCGACGGCGAGCACGCCAGCGCCACTGAATGCAGACCCTAGTCTGGAGCCCATGTCAGTCCGACGGAGCCGAGCGCATCGCGCGATAAGCGACCGCTGGGTGCCTCGCAGGGCGACCCTGGGGCTCGCCCTCGTCGCCGGGCTCTCCGGGCTGGTGCTCGGCTCATGCGGCCTCTCCGGCCACCCGGCCAGCCTCGCCGCACCGCCCGCTTCCTCCGGAGCCGCGGCCGACGATACGGGATCGGCAAGCCCCGATTCCGCTCCGCCCTCAACATCTGCGGCGCCATCGACCGCGAGCCCCGCCACGCTGACCCGTGCCGCAGACGCCAAGGTCGCCGCCAAGTCCGTACCGTCCACCACCGCGACGGCCAAGTCCCGCACCACGGCGGCGGCCGCCGCCCCGGCCATCAACGCCAGCGCGTACGAGCAGCAGGTCCTGTCGCTGACGAACGCCCAGCGCACGGCCAACGGATGTCCGGCGCTGACCTGGAACAGCGCGCTCGGGTCGGTCGCCCGAGCGCACAGCCAGGACATGGCGGCGAGGAACTACTTCGACCACAACACCCTGAACGGAACCACGCCGGCGCAGCGGCTCACAGCGGCCGGCTACGCATACAGGCAGATGGCCGAGAACATCGCCGCCGGGCAGGCGACACCGGCCGCCGTCATGGCCAGCTGGATGGGCAGCGCCGGCCACAAGGCCAACATCCTCAACTGCGCGCTCACCGAGCTCGGGGTGGGGTACGCGACGGGCGGCGCGTACGGCTCGTACTGGACCCAGGATTTCGGCACCCGCTGAGCCTGACCTGGCCCCTGGGAAATGTCCGTGCCTCCGACTACTGTCGGCGAATGACCGAGACCTACCTTGCACAGAGTCCGGTGACGGATCCGGGTGAGTTCGCATCCTGGGTGGCGGAGCTGCCGGGCGATGTGGCGTCGCTCCGTCGGGCCTCGTCCCACCTCGTGTTCCACTACTGGGCGGGTGGCGACTTCGCCGCCCACGGGGTGCCGGAGGATCGCGCGACCGAGATCGACACCCGCTACGTCGACGACATCCTGAGGCTGATCCACGACAGGTCGTCCGAGCCGCTGAGCGCGCCCCGCGAGCCGGCGCAGCAGTTCGTGGGCTGCTGCCGCGACTTCACCGCCCTGCTCGTGTCGTTCGCCCGTGCGCACGGGATCCCCGCCCGTACGCGCATCGGCTTCGCCGGCTACTTCGCGCCAGAGTGGTGGATGGACCATGTCGTCGCCGAGATCTGGGACGCGGAGCAGAACCGCTGGCGACTCATCGAGGCGCAGGTCGCGGCCGACCACCGCGATGCCGGTACGGGTGACGTGCTGCCCGTCATGGACGTGCCGCGCGACCGCTTCCTCACGGGCGCCACAGCCTGGCGGGCCGCCCGAGCGGGGACGCTCGACCACGAACGCTTCGTCGTGAACCCCCAGCTCGAGGAGCCTTTCCTCCGCTCCTGGCCGTACCTCGCCCACAACCTCGTCCTCGACCTCGCCGCGCTGGGAAAGCACGAGATGATCCTGTGGGACGAGTACGGGCTGCTCTCCGGTCCCCTCTCGGACACCGACATGGAGCTGCTCGACGAACTGGCCGCAGCGATCGGCGATGACATTGACACCGAGCTCGTCGCGTCCTGGCTTCACCTTGACCCATTGCGGATCCCCAAGGAAGTCATGAGCTACAGCCCGAGGTCCGGTCCGCGTCGGGTGGCTCTCCGGGCAGGCCTGGCGACCTAGACCCGCCGCCCTGCCCGCCGCGCATTGAGCACGTCGGGCTCAGAGGACGCTCCCCGTCGAAGGAGTTCCGCGGCCTGGGCGAGGTGGACTTCGAGCGACGCCCGCTCCTCGGCGTCGAGCCCCGGGGCTGATGTGGTGATCGTGGTCCGTCGCCGCGCGCGGGAGATCCTGGCGGCTCTCGGCGTCTGAGGATGTCCTTTTGGGGGTGCCTCGCGACCCGGTCTTCGTCAAGGCACAATCTGTCCATGCAGATCCGATGGATGCACCTGTTCCTCGACACGCCTCAGGCGGACGCGGCGACATCCTGGGCCTACTGGGCCGAGGTCACGGGGTCGACGCTGTCGCCGGTACGGGGCGAGGACGGCCAGTTCGCGACGCTTCTGCCGGCTCACGGAGACGCGTGGCTCAAGGTGCAGGCGGTCGACGAGGGACCTGGAGGCGTACACATCGACATCGGCACCGACGACCGGGCGGCGTTCGTGGCCAGCGCGGTCGAGCTCGGCGCGACCGTACAGGCGACCTACCACGACGTCGTCGTCCTCCGGTCGCCGGCAGGGATCGTGTTCTGCGCGACCGTCGGTGAGACCGGCTCGGTCGACCGGCACGTTGACGCGCTAGCCGACCAGGCCTGCCTCGACATCCCGCCGTCGGCATTCGTCGCCGAGGTCGCGTTCTGGCGGGACCTCACAGGCTGGGCCGCGTCCGAGATCAGCGACGACGACGAGTTCGTCTCGCTACGGCGCCTCAACGAGATGCCCGTACGGATCCTCCTCCAGCGCCGCTACGACGAGACGCCCGCGTCGGCGCACGTCGACTTCGCCACCCAGGACCGGGCCGCCGAGACCGAGCGACACGTACGAGCGGGGGCCGAGGTGGTCGAGGTCTTCCGGCAGTGGACCGTCATGCGCGACCCCGTCGGCCGCATCTACTGCCTCACCGACCGCGACCCCGCCACCGGTCGCCCTCGCTGATCCGGGTTCTCGCCGCTCAGTCGCCCCTTTCGGCCGGATTCGGGCCCTTCAGCGCGACTGGGCAGCGATCTTCCGGATCTCGACCCTGTGCACACCCGACGGCGGTCGTCGGCCACCACCACTAGCGTGGTCGTCATGGACGACGGTGACCTGGAGGTCGATGAGCACGAGTACGAGGACAGGCTCGAGCCGCTGCACCTGATCCGGCGCTCGCACGTGGTGCTGCGTGCCGGGACCCTCATGCTCGGTTCGGGCACGAGCGGGCTGCGCGTACGCGAGGTCATGGGCGCTGTCGCCCGTACCGTCGGCCTCGAGCACCTCCACGCCCAGGTCACGTTCACCAACATCGTGCTGACCGTGGGCCGCCGCGGCATCTTCCGTACCCAGGTCGCCGAGACGAGTCCGAGCGTGAACGCCGACCGGATCTCGATGCTCCAGAACTTCGCGCACGATCTCCCGGCGCGAGCGACCGTCGCTGAGGTGGAGGAGCGGCTCGACGCGATCGAGCGCACGCCGCGCCGCTACCCCGCGTGGCTCCTCGTGATCCTCGTGGCCCTCGCCTGCGCCTCGATCGCGGTGCTGTCGAACGGGGGGGTACGAGAGGTGGCGGCGGTGCTGCCCGCGTCCGCGCTCGCGTACGGCATCCACCGCACGCTCACGCGAGTCCAGCTCAACCACCTCACCGTTGTGCTGACGTCGGCGGCGATCGCGTCCGGGGCGTACGTGGGTTTCGCAGCGATCCTCACCGCCATGCTCGGGTCGCCGAGCCCCCGGTTCGCCGCCGGGTTCATCTGCGCCTCGATCTTCCTCATCCCGGGATTCCCCCTTGTCACCGCAGGGTTGGACCTCACCCGTATCGACCTCGACGTCGGCGTGCCACGCCTCACGTACGCAGCCATGGTCGTGCTCTCGATCGCCATCGGCGTCTGGCTCGTCGCGGTGCTCGCGGGCGTCTCCCCCGACGCGGTAGCCCCGATCGCCGGCCACCCGGTCCTCGTCTGGACCGCCCGCATCGCCGCCAGCTTCTTCGCGGTGTTCGGCTGGGCGACGATGTTCAACGTGCCGATCCGTACGGCGCTGGCGTCGGGCGTCGTCTCGGTCCTCGGCAACGTGCCGCGGCTGATCATGCTCGACCACGGCGTCAAGGCCCACGTCGCGACGTTCATCGCCTGCGTGCTCTTCGGGCTCCTCTGCGCGCTTGCCGCACGGTGGTTCTCGATGACGAAGATCATCATGACCGTCCCGACGTTGCTGGTCTCGATCCCCGGCTCGTCGGGCCTGCGCGCGCTGATCTACTTCGACCGCGCCAATGTGACGAGCGCCATGGAGTGGGGAGTATCGACCATCCTCGTCGTCATCGCGATGATCGCCGGACTCTCCGGGGCCCGCATGCTGACCGACCCGGAATGGGCGTTCACGAGGCAGGATCCTCCGCTACCGGATCCTTCGCGGGTACCGACGCGGAGCCAGTTGTAAGGGCCGTACGGTCTGGCCGCGCCCGTGTCGCATACGCGTGGACGAGCCGGTGCGCGACGATCACCACGGCGAGCCACGCGAGTCCGAGCAGCCAGGCGCCCACCACGTCGCTCAGCCAGTGATGGCCGAGGTAGACGCGGCTGAGACCGATCGCGATGGCGTACGCGCCGCCCACGATCACGGTCGCCCACCACGCGCGCTGGGTGTGGACGATCAGCAGGATGCTGTAGACGAGGACCCCCGTGATGACGATCGCGTTCAGCGTGTGACCGGACGGGAAGCTCGCCGAGGACTCGAACGGCGGGACCTCTTCCGCGAGCGGCGGCCGGATCCGACCCACGAGCGACTTGATGGCGAGCGTCATCGTGAGTGAACCACCTCCTGCCACCAGGCTGAGGATCAGCGGGCGAACCGTTCGCGAGAGGTAAACGAGGATGCCCGTGACGACGACCCCGATGATCGGCATCCCGATCGGGCCGCCAGTCATCGTGAAGGCATTCACGATGAGGGTGAGGGCCGGCGTACGGCTCGCGACCATCGCGTCGAGCACCGGCTGGTCGAAGCCTGCGATGCCGTTGTTGTTGGTGACCGCCTCGTACACCTCTGCGAAGCCCCACCCCAGCAGTGTCGCCAGGCCGAGGCCGACGGCGCTGACCATGAGAAGCAGGACCAGCGGTCGGCGCAGCCACTCCACGAAGCCTGCCCAGCGAGATGCCGTAGGGGTCATCCGGCAAGTCTGGCAGGTCGTCCCGAACGCGGGTAGATGTCAGTGCCGTGTGGTTGGCTCGTTCTGTGAGTGGGGTAAGTCGCTCGGTGACCGGCGAGGCGCCCGTCACGCTGCGCGAGATCCGGGTCGCGTTCTTCCGGAACCTCAACCTCGGGCAGTCCCGCAGCCACAGCCCGACCTCGCCGCAGCTGCTCGACGCGTTCGTTGAGGCTGGCGCACGGTCACCGAGCCACGTCGGTACGAACGGCACGGTCGTCTACTACCACTCGACCGGACCCACGCTCGCCCGGCGCGTGGCGAAGCTGCTCACGCCGATGTGCGGCTATCGGGACATGGTGACCGTACGGTCCGGGGTTGCCCTCATCGAGCTCGACCGGCGCCTCCGCGGGCTCGGCAACGGTGAGGTCGTCCTGTACGACAAGCCACCCGGCTTCGACCTACCCACCCCCATCGAGAGCGAAGACGGCCTCATCGTGATCTCGGCGAACCACCGCCGCGCCATCACCCAGCACCGCCCCGGCAGCCACCCCACCAACGCGGGCCCGTTCATCGCATCCCTCGTCGGCGTCCCCACGACGACAAGGTCGATCACGACGATGCGTCGCGTCGCGGAGAGAGTCCGCCAGTACGCGGGGGGCGGCCTGGGAAGTTAGGCGGTGATGATCACGACGGCTCGCGCCTCGTACGGGCCGATCGGGATGACGAAGCCTCCGACGTCGTCGACGGTATCCAGCTCTTCGCCTGTCCCGAGATCGACGACCGTACCCGCCGGGATCTGGTCCGCCTCGATGCGCGTCAACAGCTCCTCGCCGCCGAAGTTGCAGACGGTGACCTGGGTACGGCCCGACTCGAGCCGGTTGACCATCACCAGCAGGCTCTTCGCGGACACCTCGGGCACAGCCACCAGCGATCCGGTCGCCAGCCCGTGCACGCTCCGTACGGTCAGCAGCTCCCCCAGACGCCGCGCGAACGACGTCGGATCGGCGAGCTGCTCGGGCAGCGACCCGTACAGGCACCTGGCCCTCGGCATCCCCGCGGCCGAACTGGTGGACTCGGCCGAGTACCCGAGCAGGTCGTACGCGCCGCGCTCGATCCAGCGGGTGTCCCCTGTCGCGACAAGGGACTTCACCTCCGACGGATCCAGGGGCAGTGCGCCCATGAGGTCCCACCCGGAAAGGGCGAACACGCCGGGCTGCCACGCGTTGTAGGCGGCGAGCAGCAGGTGTGCCGACTTGATCTTCTCGACGTCAGCCAGCGACAGCGTGGAGAGGTCAGCGATTCCCAAGCTGGCCGCCACTACCGACGCCGTCGTGCAGGCGATGCCGTTCTGGACGAAGGGCAGGTTGTACGGAGCCGCCTCGCCGGTGAGTGCCCCCCGCAGCGTCCCCCGTACCGTCGCCGCCAGTTCGCGGCCCGTCAGCTCCCGACCGCCGAGGACGTACGTGTCGTCGCGATGGCGGGTCTCGAAGTGGACCAGCTCGTACGTGAGCTCGTCGTGGTTCTGCAGCCCGTGGACCAGCGAGCTCTGGTCGATGCCGGCGGCGATGGCCGCGTTGAGCATCAGCCGCAAGAACTCGGTGTCGCCGGTCGCGATCGCGTACTGGGCGGCGGGCCTGGTGATGAAGTCGTAGCTCAGGTCGGGGCCGATCCTGCCGGTCTGGACGATGTCCTCGATGGAGAGGTTGAGCTCCTGGAACGTGAATCCGCCCACCTTGCGGACCATCGAGCCGATGAGCTGGTTCGCGGCTTGCGACAGCGGATGGCCCTCCGACCACGCGGGCGCGTCGACCGTCTTCTCGATGCCGAGGAAGCCGTTGGCGTCGAGTCGGAGGCCGCCGGAGCCGAGGTCGAGCAGCGAGTGGAGCGCGTCGCCCATGACGAGCCGCATGCCCGCGAAGGTCGGGTCGAGCCAGTTGATCGACGGCTGGCCGTCCTTGAAGTAGTGGAGGTAGACCCAGCGGTGCGGGAGGCCCTCGACGTCGTGCACGACCGAGGTCGCCGACCAGTTCGTCTCCTTCTGGCCGGGCTTGTAGAAGATCACCCGCTGCAGCGCGCCGATGATGTAGCCGGCCTCGGCGAGCGCCGCCTCGGTCGCGGGGTCGAGATTGGCGGAGTCCTCGCCGTCCGGTACGTCTGGGAGCAGGCCCCACGCCTCCTCGGGGATGTCGACCATGTGGTAGAGGCCGGGGAAGTCGCGGAACGCCATCTCCGCGAGCCGGAAGTCAGCGCCTTTGCCGGTGTGACCAGGCACGATGTCGTCGAGGACCGTGCCGCCGTGGGACAGCGCCACCTCGCAGAGCGCGCGGAACTCGTCGTCGGTGCCGAACAGCGGGTCGATCGCCATGCTGATCCGGTCGAAGTGGCCGTCGATGCTCGGCGTGTGGTCCCAGCCGGAGATGCCGCCGGCGAGCTTCAACGGGCCGGTGTGGAGACCGTCGATGCCGATCTGCTCGAACGCCTCCCACAGCTCTTCCGACCCAAGCGTGGCAAGGAACGATCTGCCTTTGCCGGTGATGTGCGAGAGGGGGTACGCGGTGTACCAGACGGACGTCTTCTGAACGGCCGAGCGCGGGTCAGGCTCGGCGTACGAGTTCGACCACATGAGGTGGTTGCCCGCCAGCTGGCGCGCCATCATCTTCGCGTCGATGAGCATCGACTGCTCGAGCAACCACGTCACATACGCGGGGTTGCGAGCATCCGCAGCGAACGGCGGCGGCGGTACGACCTGCTGCAGGGCACGCCGCTTCGCGCGCGGCCGAAGCTTCTTGGGACGCGCCGGGTACCGCTGCGCCTCGTAGCTGATCTCAGGGACCACGTCCTCTTCGTGCGCCACAGTTGGATCGTTCACGGTCATGCAGCCAACGGTAGTGACCTCCCCTGTGCTGTCACAGATCCGCGCGCCGTGGTCGAGGGCGAGGCGGGGCTTCGCGGCCTCCGAGCGGGACCTGCGGGTGCACTGTGACCGCGAGTGAGCCGCGATCCACCTCCACCACCGCGCGCTCCGGGAGCTCGACCGCCTGGTCGACCGCCCACTGGGTCGAGGTGACGACGACCGAGTCCGGGCGTTCGGCGAGCCTCAGCACGTACGCGTCGGGCGTGGACTCGGGCTTGAGCTTCGCCGATTCCGACTGGCTGTACCCGTACAGCGCATCCGGGGTCAGCAGCAGGCAGTTGAGCGCCTCGGGGTTGTCGGACGGGTCGTCGACCCACAGGTCGCGCGTGATGAACGCGGCGGCCTCGACGATGGCGTCCGGCCACGAGTTCGTACGACTGAAGAACCCGAGCACCAGCCCGAAGTACAGCTCCGAGTCGGTGGTGCCCTCGAGCGGCCTCAACCGGTTCTCGGCGTAGTACGCCCGCATCCGGTCCGACACCCTGAACTGCCCGTTGTGCTCGAACGCGACATCGCCCTCGCCGAACGGGTGGCAGTTCCGGAGCTCGACGGGGATGCCAGGAGAGGCACGCCGCAGGTGCACCAGTGCGGCGTCGCCCTCGACCGCGGCCAGCGCCGGCTCGTACTCGGGATCCGACCACGCCGGGAGCGCGCCCTTCAGTATCCGCAGCTCACCTGCGGCGTCATGCCAGGCGACACCCCATCCGTCCTTGTGCTTGTGGGACAGCTCGCAGAAGCCCTCGGACGCGCCGAGGACGCCGTGCACCTGGTCCGGTCCCGGCGCGACGACACCCAGCAAACGACACATCCCGTACGACTCCTTCTACTGGGCCGGCTCGAGGTCGACGACGACCGGTGCGGCCGCCACTCGGCGCGTACCCATCCTCACCTGCAGGTACGACGCCAGCCGCGTCAGCAGCCAGTTGATGAGCACGTAGATGAGCGCGATCACGAGGTAGGTCTGGATCATGTAGTGGTAGTAGGCGACGAGCTCCTTGCCCTGCTGCATGAGCTCGCCGTAGCTGACGACATAGCCGAGCGTCGAGTCCTTGAGCAGCGACACGAGGCCGGTGAGCAGGTTCGGCAGCACGATCCGGAACGCCTGCGGCAGCACGACATGGGTGAGGACCAGACCAGGTCCCATGCCCAGCGACTGAGCCGCCTCCCACTGTCCCTTGTCGACCGCCTTGATGCCCGCGCGGAAGACCTCCGCGGTCGAGGCGCTAGAGACGAGGATCATCGGCACTACAAGCATCCAGAACACGGGCAGGACCAGGCCGAATCGCGGCAGGGCAAGCAGGAACGCGTACACGACGAGGATCATCGGCATCGACCGGAAGAACTCGATCCATGCCGTGCTGACCCTCGACAGGGCGGGTTGCTTCGACAGCCGCCCCAGCGCCAGCACGAGCCCCAACGGGAACGCCACCACCGCAGCCACGCCCGTCGCGAGGAACGTGTTCCCGATCCCGTCGACGATGAGCGCCCTGACGATCGCCGAGTACGTGAAGAACTGCCACTTGTACGCAGCGAGCTGACCGTGGACGGCGAACTGCCAGACCGCTCCCGAGACGAGCAGCACGACAAGGACCACGGCGACGACCGTGCTGATGAGGATCCTCGTACGGCCTCGGGGTCCTGGCTCGTCGAACAGGACGCGGGTAGCGGTGTTGGCGGCCATCAACGGGCGCTCCCGATCCGTGACCGCGACACGAGCCGTTCGAGCCAGGAGCCGACGCCCCCCGCACCGAGCGCGAACACGAGGTAGACCGCGCCGGACAGCAAGAACAGCACGACCGCCTCGGCGTAGCGGATGTTCAGCTGCTGCGTGACGTTGGTGATGTCGGACACACCGACCGCCGAGGCGAGCGAAGATCCGATGAGGATGCCGATGAAGTTGTTCACCAGAGGCTGCACCATCGTGCGGAACGCCTGCGGCAGGATGATCAGCCGCAGCTGCGTACCGAACGACATCCCAAGCGCCCGCGCCGCCTCGGACTGGCCGACGCTGATCGTGTTGATGCCGGACCGTACGGTCTCGCAGATGAACGCCGACCCCGCAAGCACCAGCCCGAGCACGCCGCACCAGAACAGCGGGAACAGCAGGCCGATGTCCGGCAACCCGAAGACGATGAGGATCAGCAGGGTGAGCAGCGGCACGTTGCGGAAGAACTCCACGTAGGCCGTCCCCACGACCCGCAGCGGCGTGATCGGGCTCACCCGGAAGACCGCGACGATCGTGCCGATGACCAGCGCGCCGCCGAACCCGAGGATCGTGAGACCCACTGTCGTCAGCACACCGTTCAGCAGGAACGACGAGTTCTCGCCGAGCATCTGCCAGATCTGGTCCATCTCGTCCTTCCGGTCTGGATGGGCAACGGCCCGACGCGGGCGGTACGGACCAGCGCCGGACGATGGGGACTAGCTGCCAGGTACCGAACCGATCTTCGGCGCGCTCGGCGCGGCCTCGACGTACACGCCGACGGTCGCCTTCCACAGCTTCAGCCAGTCGCCGGAGTCGAAGATCTTCTGCAGGAAGGTGTTGACGAACGCCTTCACGGCCGGGTCGTCCTTGCTGACGCCGACACCGTACGGATCGATCGTGAACGGCGTGCCCACGACCTTGAGGTCTGGGTTCTTCACGGCGTTCCCCAGCAGGATCGACTCGTCGAGCACGTACGCGTCCGCGCGGCCCTGCTGCACGGCCGCCACGCACGAGTCGTTGTCGGCGAACAGCGTCGGGGTGTTGCCCGGCACGTACTTCCCGATCGCCGTGATCGCCGTCGAGTTCGACTCGGTGACGAGCTTCTTGCCGGCCAGATCGGTGACCGACTTGATCGTCGTGTTGTCGGCCTTCACCTGGATCGAGTCGCCCGAGGAGTAGTACGGGCCGGCGAACGCGATCTTCTGGGCACGGGGGAGGGTGATCGAGTACGTCGCCACGACGATGTCGACCGTGTTGTTCTGCAGCATCGTCTCGCGGGTGTCGACCGAGGTCTGGGCGACCTGGGTGAGCTTGCTCACGTCCGCACCGCCGGTGATGTAGTGCGCGAGCAGGTCCCCGATGCCGGCGTCGAACCCGGAGATGCGGCCGGTGGTCGGGTCCTTGAGCGAGAAGATCGCGCCCGTCGTCGTACCGCCTCGCTTGATGTAGCCCTGGCCCTTGATCTTGGTGGCCCATGTGCTGGCTGACACCACCGAGGCATCAGCCACCGGGCCGCTCTTGATGACCGCGTCGTACGCGTCCTGGGAGATCTGACGGTTGGAGTTCGTGGGTCCGGAGGCGCTGCCGCTGCCGACTGGGGTCGGCGGGGCACCGGACGAGCAGGCCGCCAGGGCGACGGCTGCGGAGGACCCTGCGGCGACGTAGAGGAGGCCGCGACGGCTGAAGGTATGCATCAGGTGTTCCTTTCAGTGGTGGAGGAGCTTGGACAGGAAGTCCTTCGCCCGATCCGTCTTGGGGGTGTCGAAGAACTCTGCGGGACTGTTCTGCTCGACGATCTGGCCGGCGTCCATGAAACAGACCCGGTCACAGGCGTGGCGCGCGAAGCCCATCTCGTGGGTGACGACGAGCATCGTCATGCCCTCGTTGGCCAGCTCGCTCATCACGTCGAGCACCTCGGAGATCATCTCGGGGTCGAGCGCCGACGTCGGCTCGTCGAAGAGCATCAGCTGCGGGTGCATCGCCAGGGCTCGCGCGATGGCGACCCGCTGCTGCTCGCCTCCCGAGAGCTCCGCCGGGTAGTTGTCCGCCTTGTCGGACAGCCCTACGCGAGCGAGCAGCTCACGGGCTTCCGCGTCGGCGTCGGGCTTCGCCACCTTCCGTACGTGGATCGGCGCGAGGCTGATGTTCTCCAGCGCCGTGAAGTGTGGGAACAGGTTGAACGCCTGGAAGACCATGCCGACCTGCGCCCGGAGATCGGCGAGCGCCTTGCCCTCTTCCGGCAGCGGCTGGCCGTCGATCGTGATGCTGCCGCTGGTGATCGTCTCGAGCCTGTTGATGCATCGGCAGAGGGTCGACTTTCCGGACCCGGACGCTCCGACGAGCGCGACCTTCTCGCCGCGTCCGATGTCCAGATCGACACCGCGCAGTGCCTCGAACGATCCGAATGCCTTGCGGACAGCACGGACCTCGACCAAGGGTGTGGGGGTCATTTCGTCAATCTAGGGGAGGGAAGGCAAACAGTTCAGGCGATCCCACAAAGCAGTACGCGGTAGAAGCGGACGCCCTTCACGAGTGAGTCGGCGGACACCCGTTCGTCGACACCGTGCACCGAGGCGCGCTGGGCGGCGGACATGAACAACGGCGAGAAGCGGTAGACGGCCGGTGCGATGCGGGCGGCATGACGGGAGTCGCTGGCCCCGAGCATCGTGTACGGGACGGTGAGGGTGTCCGGGTAGGAGGCGGCGATCGCGGCGCGGATCGCGTCCCAGCGCTCGTCGAACGGTGACGCCGGGGTCGGTTCGTGCCCTTCGAGAACCCGAACCTCGACCGTGAGCGCTGAGCCCACCGCGCGGTGGACGACCTTCTCCACGTGGCGGGTGGCGCCGGCGAGCGTGCTCGAAGTGGCGACTCGCATGTTGACGATCGCCGTTGCGCGCGACGCCAGGACGTTCGGGGCCGACGAGCCCGTGAGCATCGTCGCGGCCGTCGTCGTACGGACCATCGCGGCGAGTTCGGCGGTGACGTAGGGGAAGACCTGCGCCAGTACGGGTCGTAGCTGATCGGCACGCGAGAGGAGGAGCTTGAGAGGGCCGGACACGTACGGGGCGAGCTCGGTGAACATCCGTACCGCGATGTCGTCGAGCACCGCCGGATGGGGGTTCCGCTCGAGAGCTGCCAGGGCCCTCCCGAGCGCCGCGGTCGGGCTGTGGCGTGGCGGCGTGGACGAGTGGGCGGGCTTGCGCGGGTCGGCGGACACGCTGACCTCGAGGTTGACGACGCCCTTCTCCGCGACGCCGACGACGGCAACCTGCCTTGTCAGACCGGGGACGACGCCGGTGGTGACAGCCCCGCCCTCGTCGACCACGAGTGCGGGTGTGACGCCTCGGCGTTCCAGCTCGGCGATCGCCGCGACTGCCGACGGACCGTCCGACTCCTCGTCGCCGCCGAGAGAGAGGTAGAGGTCCTCGTGCGGTGCCCAGCCCTCAGAGACGAGATCCTCGACCGCCTCCAGCAGGACCAGCAGTGCGCCCTTGTCGTCGAGCGTTCCCCGCCCGTACACGGTCAGCCCGTCCTCGCCGTCCTGGACGACCCCGGCGAAGGGCGGATGGCTCCAGCCGGCGGACTCCCAGTCGTGGGTCGGTGCCGGGACGACGTCCTGGTGGGCCATGAGCAGTACGGGTCCGAGCGCGGTCGCGCCCGTACCGTCGCCGGTACCCGCGAGGCGGAGGAGGAGCCCGGCGCGGCCGACGGGAATGACCTCGGCAGTCGAGAACACCGTGGGATAGAGCCCGCGCAGCAGGGCGTGCAACTCCTCGAACACCCGTGCCGTCTCGGACGTCAACGGCCCTCCGTCGGGCGGAGTGATCGTGGGCACCCGTACGAGCTGCGACAGTCGTCCGGCAAGGGTGGGCGCGTCGTGGCTCATGCTGCGACCTCTTCCTCCGGTAGCGCGTGGGAGTCGGGCGAGGATGTGAACGCGACCTTCGGCACGGTGAGAAGCGTGATGAGCGCCACCACCGCCGTACCGCTGCAGATGACCCACACCGTGATGTACCCGGACATCGGGGCAGCCGTGCCCGAGGTGACTCCCTGGACCAAGGCGATCGCGAAGGCCGCGCTCGCGAACGAGCCGCCCACGGTCTTGGTCATGTTCGTGAGGCCCGTAGCCATGGCCGTCTCCCCGATCGGGGCGGCCGACGCCGCGGCTGCGGGAAGCGCCGCGACCAGTGCGCCGGAGCCGAGTCCGGCGATTACCATGCAGGCCGTGACCTCGACGAGGTTGCCGTGCAGCAGGACCAGCCCGAAGTAGCCGACGCCGATCATCCCGGTGGCGCCCACCAGCACCAGCCGGGGCGTGAACGACGCGCTGATCCGCGCGAACGTGGCCGCGCCGACGAGAAGGCTGAGGACGTAGCCGCCGATGAGGTACGAGGCGGTGGCCGAGGTGAGGCTCAGGCCGTAGCCGTACACGGACCGGTCTGTACGGACGAACGTGGACAACGCGCCCTGGGCGCCGAGCAGGCTGACGCCGATGAGCGCCGAGGTGAGGAAGACAGGCCACAGCGTCGGCTGGGTGACGAGATGGATGTCGACCAGCGGCGAGTCTGTACGGCGCTCCATCCAGACGAAGCCCACGACGATCGCGATCCCTGCGATGACAAGGCCGATCACGAGCGGGGTGATGCCGGCGAGGCGTACCAGGCTGAGGCCGCCGGTGATGGCGAGCAGACCGAGGGAGAGTACGACGGCGCCGCGGGTGTCGATGCGGCCACCCGAGCGCTCGCCGGGGTCGGCGACGAAGCGCCACACGACGACGAAGGCGACGGTGATGAGTGCGGCTGGTACGGCGAGGACGATCCACAGGTGGTCCTTGAAGACCACGCCGAGCTGGCCCGCGGCGAGGGCACCGGAGATCGCGCCGGCCTCGAGAGCGACGACGATCACGCCGGAGGCGCGGCGGGTGAGCGCGGCGGTATCGGGCAGGCGCCGGGCGCGCGCGTAGATGATGGCGACGTTGAGCGGCAGCCACACCACGTAGAAGCCCATCAATGCCCACAGCGTGAGGAACAGCGGGAAGCTCGGCGCCACGGCGACGCCCCACGCCGACGCGCCGGTGAGGATCAGCGTGCCGAGCAGCACCCGCCGATGCCCGTACATGTCACCTAGGCGCGCCAGGAGCGGTACGACGATGGCGGACAGTAGGAGCTGCACAGCCTCGAGCCAGTTGATGTCCGCGTCATGGATGGCAAGCCTGCGGGCGATGTCGCTGAACAGAGGTGTGTAGTAGCCCTGGATCACGCCGGAGGTGAACTCCACCACCGCGAGCCCCCCGACCACGCCCCCCGCGAGCGCTGTGCGCTTGGTCATGGCTGATCCTGGCACGGTTTCGCGACCGAACAGGCGAGTAAGAGGGACGAGAGTCGTGAGATTATGGCGATCCGCGAGCCCCGGACAAGCCGTTTCGCGTCAACCTGAGAATCTTTATGGGCCATCTCTTAGCCGCGCGAAACCTTCTCTTGACGATTTACACCTTTCAATGGTCGGGTGTCGTTTCCGTGGAGGCTGGCAGCCAGTCTCGGCCTGCTGGTCGCCCTGGGTGGTTGCATGCCGCTCAACGGCCCTCAGCCCGGTGCCACGGCGCGGGTGACACCTTCCTGGTCCTCCATCGCTCCCACAGCCCCCGCCATCGGTGCGCCCCTCGATGTCGCCGGGTTCGAGAGCCGGGTGGTCAATGCTGCCCAGTCCGTACCGACCGGCACCTTCGTCCTCGTCATCAAGACCGGGATGCCCACCGGCGACCTGACCCTGAAGTACAACGGCGCGTACGACGTGACCGACGTGGCCACGCCGCGCTGCCGCCTCGACGGTACCCAGAACGGCCAGCCGCTGACGTTGATCATGGTCGGCGACAAGCTGTACACGAAGGCGGGAGTGGGCAAGTACGGGCTGTCGTCGGTCTCCTCCTCCGTGGCGCGGCTCGGCCTGGCGACCGTCCGACCTGACCTGCCGACCCTGGTCAGCCTCGTCGGATCCTCGGTACAAGACCTCACCTACCTCGGGCCGGACGTCGTCAACGGACTGGCCGTCCAGCACTGGCGCGCGCTGGTCGACTCGAGCGTCTTCGCCCCAAGCGCGACCGGCACCACGACCGTCGAGCTCTGGCTGGACTCATCCGACCTGCTCCACCAGGTCTCGTACAGCCTGGTGAGCGGCGGCATCGCGTCGACAACGACCTCCGTCACCGTCACGTACGGGGACTTCAACAGCGCCGTCGACATCGCCGAGCCGGAACCGTCCGAGGTCCGCTGACCCCGGACGGGACGTCCGTCTCGTCAGATGCTGCTCGGTCCCGCCCACAGGTTGAGGCCTCCATCTGTCGCGTGCTCGTCGATCGCCTTGAGCTCGTGGTCGGTGAACGTGATGTTCGTCACAGCCGCCACCGAATCCTCGAGCTGCTTCACGCTGGACGCGCCGACGAGCGCTGACGTGACCGTGTTCCGACGGAGGACCCACGCGAGGGCGAGCTGCGCCAGCGTCTGATGACGGCTGGCGGCGATCTCGTTGAGCGCACGGATGTGTGCCAGGTTCTCGTCGGTGAGCAGGTCCGGCGACAGTGACTTGCCCTGGGCGGCGCGGGAGTCGTCCGGGATGCCGTTCAGGTACTTGCTGGTGAGCATCCCTTGGGCCAGCGGCGAGAACGCGATGCAGCCGACGCCGGTCTCGTCAAGGGTGTCGAGCAGACCCTCCTCGACCCAGCGGTTGAGCATCGAGTACGAGGGCTGGTGGATCAGGAGCGGCGTTCCGAGGGCGTTGAGGATCTCGACAGCCTTCTTGGTGCGTTGCGGCGAGTAGGAAGAGACGCCGACGTAACGCGCGCGGCCTGACCGTACGGCGTAGTCGAGCGCTCCCATCGTCTCCTCGAGAGGCGTGTCCGGGTCGGCGCGGTGGTGGTAGAAGATGTCGACGTGATCGGTGCCCATGCGGGCCAGCGACGCGTCGAGGCTGTCGAGAAGGTACTTGCGCGACCCCAGATCCCCGTACGGCCCGGGCCAGTAGTCCCAACCGGCCTTCGTGGAGATGACGAGCTGCTCGCGGTACGGGAGGAAGTCCTGCCGCAGGTGGCGGGCGAAGTTCTCCTCAGCCGCGCCGTACGGAGGGCCGTAGTTGTTGGCCAGGTCGAAGTGCGTGACGCCGAGATCGAACGCGCGACGCAGGATGTCCCGCTGGCGGTCGAACGGCACGTCGTCGCCGAAGTTGTGCCACAAGCCCAGCGACACCGCCGGCAGCACGAGTCCGCTCTTGCCGACCCGCCTGTACGGCATGCGGCCGTCATAACGGCTCGGGTCGGCGTGGTACGGGTCCAAGATCGGCATGGATGACTCCTTAAGATCGACGTTTCGACCCTAGTCGGCGGGCGATGCGCGTCGACTGAGTTGCTCCCCCTTGCCAAAGCCCGTGTTGCGCTGGTTATGAAGTCGGCCGCCACACACCCTGTGGCGAACACCCGCTACGGCGCCAGGGCGAGGGCGAGTACCCGGCGCGCTACCTAGCCACCACCGTGACAGCCAGCTCGATCGTCGTCGTCAGGGAGTTGGCGATGAAGCACTCCTCGTGGGCCTGCTCGGACATGCGGACGACATCGTCGGGGTCAACACCCGCAGCGACCTCGATCACGGGGCTCAACGTGATCCGGCCCACCCGTACCGGCGTATCGGCGACGTCCATCCACCCCTGCGCATCGTCGGTGTAGCCGAGGACTGTCACCCCTTGTCGCGCCGCGACGGCGAGGAAGCTCAGCAGCTGACACGAGCTGGCCGCCATCACCAGCAGCTGCTCGGGGTTGAGCAAGTCGCGGTTACCGCGGTACGCCGGATCGGCCGACAGCGCGAGCTCCTGAGTCGCGGGGATGGTGACACCGGAGTGGTCCCGCGAGTACGAGCGGTACCCCTCCGCCGTCGAGCCCTCCCAGACCAGCCGCGTCGCGTATGTGTGCGTGAGCATGTACGAACCGTACGTGGTCGGCCGCCACCCATCACCCGCGGAACACCCGCCTGATCCCTCTCGACCTCACAGGCAAAACTTCGCCCGTGAGGTCGGAGTTTTGCCTGTGAGGTCGGAGTTTTGCCTGTGAGGTCGCGGGATGGGCCACGGGCGGATCCTGACCGCATCCTGTCCAGCGGCTATGACTTGGCTGTGGGTAGCCTTACTGGCCCTCCCGATTGTGGAGAACGGCACATACGCTGAAGAGATGGGGCGACTGCCGGAAGCGTCGGGTGAGGTCCCTTCTCCCACGCCCACGGATCGCGCCGAGGCGAGACGGCTGCTTCTCGCCCCGCCGCCCGACCACACAAGCGCAGTCACCGCACCGCCCCGTACGATTCTCAAGCCCACCGACGCCGGCTACCAGCGCGAGACGCTCGAGGACGAGTTCTCTCGCGACCGCTACCCGGACTCGGAGAAGGTGCCTGTACGAGACCGGCTGGCCCGCATCCGTACCTGGACGCAGACCCATGTACGCCGCGTGGTCCTGATCGCGTCCGCCATCGTCGTCGTGGCTGCACTGGCGGTCTGGCTCGCCGTCCGCCCGGCCGGACCCGCACCGATCTCGCAGGACGACGTCAACCAGGCGATCACCAAGGCGCTCGCCAACCAGGCCAAGCAGCAGGCCGGGCAACCCGCGGACGGCACCACCGCGTACGCCGCGGTGCGGCTGTCCCTCGTCGTCATCACGACCGCCTCGGCGACAGGCCAAGGTCTCGGTGCCGGCACGGTGGTCAAGGACGACGGCACCATCCTCACTGCGCTTCACGTCGTGAGGGGAGCGACCACGATCACCGTACGGTTCGCGGACGGGACGCAGTCCGCGGCGACGGTCACCGCGTCGACGCCCGCCCAGGACATCGCCGTACTCAGCCCGGCCACGCTGCCCGAGGTCGTCGTACCGGCCACCCTCGGCGGTGGCGTGGGGGTCGGCGACGAGGTCTTCGCGATCGGAAACCCGCTCGGCTACGCCGGGTCGCTCTCCGGCGGAGTGGTCTCGGCCCTGAACCGTACGGTCACCATCCAGGGCACCACCCTGGTCGGACTCATCCAGACCGACGCGGCCGTCAACCCCGGCAACTCCGGCGGACCGCTCGTGAACAAGGCCGGCCAGGTCGTGGGCGTGGTCACCGCGCTCGCCAACCCGTCCGGCGAGGACAGCTTCGCAGGCATCGGCTTCGCCGTGCCCATCGCCACAGCCGGCGGCGCCGCCGGCGCCCCACCGAAGTAGAGGATCCGATGACAACGAACCCGCTCGAGCAGGCGCTCTACCAGGTGAAGCGCACGATCGTGGGCCAGGACGTGCTCCTGGAGCGCATGGCCGTCTGCCTCCTCGCCCGCGGCCACCTGCTCGTCGAGGGTGTGCCCGGCCTGGCGAAGACGCTGTCGATCAAGACGCTCGCAGCCACGATGGGCGGCCAGTTCCAGCGGATCCAGTTCACCCCCGATCTCGTACCGGCCGACGTCACCGGCACCCGTCTGTACAACCAGAAGACCGGCGAGTTCGAGACGGCCCTCGGTCCGGTGTTCGCCAACCTGCTGCTCGCGGACGAGATCAACCGCGCGCCCGCGAAGGTCCAGTCGGCGCTGCTCGAGGTGATGCAGGAGCGGCAGGTCACCATCGGCCGTACCACGTACCCAGCTCCCGACCCGTTCCTCGTCATGGCGACGCAGAACCCCATCGAGTCCGAGGGTACGTACCCGCTGCCCGAGGCACAGGTCGACCGGTTCATGCTCAAGGTGCTCATCGGGTACCCGTCGGTGTCCGAGGAGTACGCGGTGGTCGAGCGCATGACGTCGGCGCCCGTGAAGACCGAGCAGGTCCTGACCCTCGACGACCTCAAGCGGATGCAGGCTCAGTCCGACGCGGTGTACGTGGACCCCGGCGTCATCTCGTACGCCGTCTCGCTCGTCTCCGCCACCCGCGATCCGGAGACCGTCGGGCAGGGCCACCTGTCGCGGTTCATCACGTACGGAGCCAGCCCGCGCGCCTCGATCAACCTCATCCTCGCCGGCCGCGCGCTCGCGTTCCTGCGCGGCCGCGACTTCGTACTCCCCACCGATGTCGCCGAGCTGAGCGGTGACGTGCTGCGGCACCGGATGGTGCTGTCGTACGAGGCGCTGGCTGAGGACCTCACCGCCGACGACGTCCTCGAGCCGATCGTCGCGGCGGTCCCGCAACCGCCGATCGTCATGCGCGACCGCCATGAGGCGGGGGAAGGCCTCTCCGAGACGCGGGGAAGTCTCTCCCAGCCGCGGGGGAGTCTTTCCGATGAGGTGGCGTACCAGAGGCCGGCGACGACGTGACGAGTCCGCCTCCCGGTTTGACTGCAGACCGGCTCCTACGGCGCCTCGAGTGGCGGATCGTACGGCGCCTGGACGGACGCTCGACGGGTGACTACCGCACGACGTACCGCGGGACCGGCCTCGACGTCGCGGACATCCGCGAGTACATGCCGGGCGACGACCTGCGCCACATCGACTGGAACGTGACGGCACGGATGGACGCCCCGTACGTGCGGGAGTTCCTCGAGGACCGCGAGCTCACCGCGTGGCTGCTGCTCGACACGACCGCATCCATGGGCTTCGGGCCGCTCGCCAGACACAAGGGACACGTACTGACGGAGCTCGCGACGACGATCGCGTACGTGCTCGTGCGCGGCGGGAACCGCGTCGGCGCGATGCTGTTCGGTGGCCCGGGGATTGCGGGTGTGACCGTACCGCCGGGCAGCGGCCGCCGACACGTGCTCCGGATCGCGCAGGCTCTGCTCGACGGGCCACGGAAGGGTACGGGGTCGCCCACGGACCTTTCCGTACTGCTGAGGTCGGCCGCGAACATCGCCCGCCGCCGCGGCCTGGTCATCGTGATCTCCGACTTCCTGTCCGAGCCGGGTTGGGACAAGGCCCTCGGACTTCTCGCACAGCGCCACGAGGTCGTCTGCCTGCGGGTGACCGACCCCCGCGAGCACGAGCTGCCCGCGGCCGGTCTGATGTGGGTCGAGGATTCCGAGACCGGCGAGCAGCTGTTCGTCGACACGGACGACCCGATGTTCCGGGAGCGGCTGGCGAAGAACGCGGAGGCGCAGTCGGTGGAGCTGTCGCAGGCGATCGCCCGCGCCGGCGCAGAGCTGCACGAGGTCAGCACCGAGGACGACCTCGTGAAGGTCCTCAGCAAGATCGCCGCGCTGCGCTCGCGCCGCAGCGGCGGCCGGGTCGTCTCAATGGCGGGTCCGCGATGAGCCTCTCGTTCACGTGGCCCTGGCTCCTGCTCAGCCTCCTCTTCGTACCCCTGCTGGTGTTCGCCTACGTACGGCTGCGTCGCACGCAGCGTCGGCGGCGCGCGGAGCTCGCAAAGCTCGGGCTCGTCGCGCCGACGCCGAAGCGAGCGATCCTCGCACCGGCGCTGATGCTGCTTGGCGTGACGCTGAGCCTCGCCGCCATGGCCCGGCCCGTCGCGACGGTTCCCGAGCCGCGCCGGGAGGGGACGGTCATCGTCGCGATCGACGTGTCGAACTCGATGGCCGCCGACGATGTCACGCCGACAAGGCTCGATGTGGCGAAACAGGTCGCGCACACCCTCGTGGACGCGCAAGGTCCGGAGATCATGATCGGGGTCGTCGCCTTCGGTGACGCCTCGAACGTCGTCCAACAGCCCACGACCGATCACACTGCGGTGCTCGCCGCAGTCGATCGGTTGAAGCCCGGTGGTGCGACCGCGATCGGATCGGGCGTGCTGACGGCACTGGGCGCCATCGCGGGGGCTCCGATCCAACTCGCGCAGAACCCGTCGGACACGCAGATCGGCTGGTACGCGGGTACGGCCATCGTCGTCCTGTCCGACGGCGAGCTGACTGGGGGGCCTGACCCGGCCGATCTGGCCGACCTCGCCTCCACGGCCGGCGTGCACGTCTCGGCCGTGGGGATCGGCACCACGTCCGGCACCACCATCAAGGTCGGCGGCTTCCAGGTAGCGACGGCCCTGGACGAGCCGACGCTCAAGAAGCTCGCCGACACCACAGGCGGCACGTACGTGGCGGCCTCCGACACGCAGGCCATCGCGGGCGTGGCCGGCGCGGTGAAGCTGTCGTGGACGGCGCGGCCCGTCCCGCACGAGGTCACCTCGCTGGTCGTCGCGGCCGCAGCGATGCTCATCCTCTTCGGCACCGCGTGGTCGATCGTACGAACGGGGCGGGTGATCTGATGAGTCTCGGTTCGCCATATCTGCTGACGCTGTCGCTGGCCGGCGTGGTTCTGCTCGGCGCCTACCTGTGGTGGCTGCGTCGCGGCAAGCGCACCACGACGACCTTCTCCTCACTCGGGATTCTGCGCGAGGCGGCCTCGGGCCAGAAGCCGTGGCGCCGGCACATACCGGTGATGCTGATCTGTATGGCGCTCGTCGTCCTCGGCGTCGGCGCGGCCAGGCCGACGGTCACCCTGACCGTGCCGTCGAACGACGCGACGGTCATCCTGGCGCTCGATGCGTCCGGCTCGATGTGCAACACCGACGTGACGCCCAACCGGCTCGCGGCCGCGCAGGCGTCGGTACGGAGCTTCCTCCAGGCTCAGAAGTCGTCCGGCACGAAGTTCGGGCTGGTCGTCTTCAGCAGTCAGGCGCAGCTCACCGTGGCTCCCACAACCGACACCTCGGTGCTGCTCAAGGCCATCGACGGGCTGACGACAGGTCGCGGCACGGTGATCGGTTCGGCAATCCTCACGGCGGTCGACGCGATCGCGGAGATCGACCCGAAGGTCACGCCGACCGACTCGTCGGCGGCTACGGAGACGCCACCCGGGACCGTGACTCCGGCTGCTCCGGTCCCCGAGATCGTCGTCCTGCTGACCGACGGCGCAAACACCCGCGGCGTGACCCCGCAAGAGGCGGCCGTACAAGCGGCCGCGCGCGGTGTGCGTATCTACCCGATCGGGTTCGGCACCACGAGCCCGAAGAGCATGGCGTGCTCGGCGTCGCAGGTGAGCGGCGGCGGCTTCGGCGGCGGGTTCGGCGGTGGCGGTGGCCGTGGTGGCGGAGGCGGCGGGGCCGGAGCGCTCGTCGCCGACGATGGGGCCCTGAAGGCGGTCGCGCAGATCACAGGCGGCGAGTTCTTCAGCGCGGCCAGCTCGGACCAGCTCAACACGGTCCTCGCCAACGTGCGGTCGCGGCTGGGTACGGTGAAGCAGGAGGTCGACATCTCGGCCGGCTTCGCGGTACTCGGCTCTCTGCTCCTGCTCGGCGCCGCCCTGGTCACGCTCCGAAAGAACCCGCTGGGCTGAGCCAGTCCCGCGAGAGCCGGTCGCGCAGAGCGAGCACAGTCTCGGTGGTGCCGTCGTCGAGCCGCACGTCAGCACGATCGTCGCCCCTTGTCGGGCCACGGTTGATGATGGCGATGGGCTTGCCGAGACGTGACGCGTGGCGTACGAAGCGGAGGCCGCTCATGACCGTCAGGGACGAGCCGAGGACGACGAGGACATCGGCGGAGTCGACGAGCTCGTACGCGCTCGCCACGACCTCACGCCGGGCTGACTCGCCGAAGAAGACGACATCGGGCTTGAGGACGCCGCCGCACACCTCGCACGGCACCACGACGAAGTCTGCCCATCGGTCGACGATGGCATCGCCGTCAGGGCGGAGCCGCGCCGAGTCCAGCTCAGCCGCACCGGCGGGCAAGTAGCCGTCGATACCGGGGTTCAGCTCCTGCAGGCGTTGTTGAAGATCGGCGCGACCCGAGCACGTGCGGCATGTCAAGCACACCACGCGGTCGATCCGGCCGTGGAGGTCGACGACCGGATCGCTCCCGGCCGCCTCGTGGAGCCCGTCGACGTTCTGGGTGACGACACCGGCCAGGCCGGGCGCACCCACGAGTGCCGCGTGCCCGGCATTTGGCTCGGCGCGGCGGAACGACTGCCAGCCGAGCATCGACCGCGCCCAGTACCGGCGGCGGTTGGCCTCGTCGGACACGAACTCGTCGTACAGCATGGGGTTGGCCGGTGGCGCCGACGGGCCGCGGTAGTCAGGGATGCCCGAGTCCGTAGACATGCCAGCTCCGGTGAGGGCGACCCAGCGTCGGCCGACTACGAGAGACACCAGGTCGTCGAGGCCGCCCCGTACCGTCACCGGCGGAAGTACAGGCCGCGGCACCTGGTGCCGGATGGTCATGCGAACAGGGCGCCGATCGCGGCGTTCACGTCCTCGTCGAGCACGGTCATGCCGGCCTTCGCGTTCGCCTCGACCTGTTCCGGCCGTGTGGCTCCGGCGATGACGCTGCTGATGCCGGGCTGCGTCAGGAGCCAGGAGAAGGTCGCCTCCAGCGTCGTCACGCCCGCCTCGTCGCACACCGCCTGGTAGCGCTCCATGAGGTCCCAGTCGACCGACTGCAGCACCTCCGGGCGCTGCCGCGTGAGGCGGCCTTCGCCACCTTGGCGCGAGTACTTGCCGGTGAGGAGCCCGTTGTAGAGCGGGAAGTACGGGAGGAAGCCGAGCCCGAGCTCTCGTACGGCCGGCAGCACCTCGGCCTCGACCCCGCGGGCCATGAGGCTGTACTCGTTCTGGGCCGACACGAACGGCGGCAGGCCCAGCTCGGACGCCACCGAGGCGGCTTCGCGGATCTGCTCGGCGGTGAGGTTGGAGTGCCCGATGAAGCGCACCTTGCCGGCCTCGATGAGCCGGGCGAGCGCCTGGAGCGTCTCGCCGATGGGCGTGTTCGCGTCCGGCGTGTGGAGCTGGTAGAGGTCGATCCGGTCCGT
Source organism: Propionibacteriales bacterium (assembly GCA_017882655.1). Lineage (GTDB taxonomy): Bacteria > Actinomycetota > Actinomycetes > Propionibacteriales > Propionibacteriaceae > Fen-668. Next base: position 3,308 of record JADGPB010000002.1, on the reverse strand, counting down.
ACGCAGCCGTGACAGCGACCCCTCGACGGCCTGGGTGATGTACGCGGCGGAGCCGTTCGAACCCCATGCCTCGGACCCGGACGGGCCACCAGCCATGTGGCCGAACTTCGTGGCGAGGATGACGTGGTCACGCCGTCCGACCAGCGCCTGACCCATGAGTTCTTCGCTGCCGCCCTTCGGGTCGCCGTAGAGCTCGGCGGTGTCGAGCAGCGTGATCCCGTGGTCGATGGCCGCGTCGAGCACGGACTTCGTCCCTTCCAGCGTCTCCGTGGGGGTGCCGGGCCGGGAGAAGTTGTTGCATCCCAGACCGACGGCACTCACGAGAAGGTCACTCTCACCAAGCTTCCGCTGCAGCATCATGCCGCCAGCCTAGGCGAGGCGCCTGACACATCGACGGGTTCGGCCCGCGGTGAGGCCCGCCGCGCTGGAGCCGGGAGTTCGGTGACCTGGCGCCGGGAGTTCGGGTCACCTGGCGCCGGGAGTTCGGTGCATCACGTTAACCGGGTGACTCGAAGGTTCTCATGGCGGATTGGCCATGAGAAGCTTCGATTCGCCTGCATAACATGATGAACCGAGCGCTAGCCAGCAGACCTCGTACGACCGACCCGGCCGGAGCGGGCGGCTCAGCGGCGGATGAGGCGCCTTCCGTCGTACTCGAGCCAGAATCCGGTACCGCCCGGAGCCGGCCAGGATTCGCCGCCCACGCGGGCCATGTTGCGGTTGCGCGGGATCCGTACGCACTCGCCCACTTCTCCGTCACCAGGGTCGAAAGCCGCCACCAGGTCGTCGCCGACGAACACGGCCGACTCGAGCCAGGCGGAGTCCGGCAGGCTCGGGGCGTCGACCGTCCAGACCGGCTCGAAATCGGGCCAGGAAAAGACCCTCAGCGGACCGGTACCGCCCTGAGGCGCGGTCAGCACGAACTTGCCAGACGCGTGCACGTCGGTGAGCACCCTGTTGCGCCAGGGCGCCTCGCGCAGGTCGATGGTGGGCGAGTCGCCGCGCAGGAACCAGGCCCGCGCCGCACGATCATCGCCGCTGCCGATGCCGATCCACCCGTCCGTACCGCCGACAAGCTCGATGCCGGACGGGATGTGTCCCATCGGCACGCTTCCCGTCACCACGCCGGTGGAGATGTTCATGCGCACCAGCTCGCACGTAAGGCCGTTGTCCGACGGAACCACGGCCCAGGCGTACCCGTGGCCGAGCCAGGTACCGCCACCCTGCTCCGGTCCCCACATCGGGTGCTCGCGGCGCCAGCGGGTCGTGCCATGCCGCTGCAACACGATGCCGGAGCCGTCATCGTAGACGACCGTGTCGGTGATCGGATCGGCGTCGGCGAGCCCCACGACGCCTGCCGGAAGGCGCCAGCTGCCGAGCGGATCGAGATCCGCTCCAAGCAGCGCGAGCTCAGAGCCCGCGTGAATGAAGGTCCAGCCCGCGCGCCGATCGAAAGACCTGATCGAACGCACAGGTCCTGGAACCGTGTACGCCACAGCCATTGAATAACTCCCATTTGCGCACCTAAGTGCGTTGTGTCCCCACGCAGAGAGTACGTCCTCAACGGGTCCACGTCATCCGTCCTGAGGCAATCCTCATGGGTTCATTAAGAAGCCCCTGGAATCTCTGCCCTGGCAGGAATGCGCCCGCCATGAAGAATGGGCGTCCCAATCGCGGAACGACAAGGGATGACGTTCTTCCGGAGCCCTATGGGATGGGAAAGACCGGCATGAACTCCCACGGTGACAGGCCCGATTCGGTCATCGCCGAGACCAGCATCTTCACCGCGTCGCCGACTCCTTGCGGAGTCATTGGGACACCCGCTGACCGAGATGGTGCGCCGCCGGCCTTCGCGATCCCCAGCCTGGCCGCCGCCCACTGGCGCGCGATCACGGCCGGCTGCGCGGTGACGATGAGGCGTCGCTGCCCTTGCCAGGGGCCTGTCTCGAGCCCGACGAAGAAGTCGCTCGATCCGTGGCCGCCAGGGGCCAGCGCCCATCGCTCGTCACGCCGTACGGCCACGTCCACCATGTGCGTCAGCTGCCATGCCGCCCGTGGGTCCAGGTCCGGGTTGGTAACCCCGACCGTACGTCCCGGAAACACTCGCGGAGACCCCGACCGTGGGTTGCGGTTGCGGACCGTCAGGACCTTCTTCTCCCGGTCGAGGTGCCCGCACTCGGCGAACCCGGTTCCGGTATCCATCCGTTCGACCTCGCCGACGCCCAGGATCGCGGCGAGCGCCGCAGGGTTGTCCGGGTGCCAGATCTCGACGGCGCTCGTGGTCCAGAAGCCGACGAGCCCGCCGGCGACCAGACCGAGCACCCCTTTGACGAGCCCGCTCGCGTCGAGCGTGACGACCGGGGCCGGGGCAGCCCCGATGAGTTCGAGAGGGGGCAGATCGAGCCATGACATGGTGTGATCACGATACAAGCAGCACAGATCTCGTGCCTGGACTTGGAATCGTTGCTGCATGGCCGTGCCGTGGGCAGTCGGGGATCACGGGTCAGCGTTTCCTCACTGGTAGGATCGCTCGCGTTCATGGTCCAGGGAAGGATGGCTTCGTGCGGCGCGTTTTCCCCGTCTTGCGTGGTCTGCCGATCCTGATCGTGATGATTGCAGCCGCCGTGGCCGGCATGGCGTGGGCGATCTCGTCGCCTATCGGGTCCAGCCCGGACGAGGACTATCACCTCGCCAGCATCTGGTGCCCGCCGCCCGTGGAGACCTCGGGCTGTCAGGTACAGGTGAATGCCCAAGGCATCACCACGGTCACGTTGCACGCCCGAGTGTTTAGCTCGTCCTTCTGCTACGCCTACTACTCTGACATTTCCGCCGCCTGTATCTGGGCCATCCCGGCCGACAAGATGATCAACGATGACAGGTTCGACCGCGGCGGGTACCCAGGCGGCTTCTACCACGTCATGCATCTCTTCGTCGGGAACGATCAGTACATCTCCGTGTACCGCATGCGGGCCTTCAACGTCGCCCTTGCCGTCGTCTTGGGCGCACTCCTGGTTCTCGCCGCAACACGGCCGACGCGGCGGATCCTGGCTTACACCGTCGCGAGCACCTACGTCCCGATGGGCATGTTCATCGTGCCATCGGTGAACCCAAGCAGCTGGTCTGTGATCGGCGTCACCACTGCAGCCTTCGCGCTTCACTCGTACTGGATCGCCGAAGGCCGCAGTCGCGTGCTGGTCAACGGTGCGCTCGCCGCGGTGGGCGTCGGCGTGGCGGCGAGCTCGCGCGGGGACGCCGCCCTGTACGTGATCCTGGCCGCCGTCGCAGTGACGTGCCTGCACTACCGCTCG
>JADGPB010000067.1 GCA_017882655.1 Propionibacteriales bacterium | reverse complement strand
AGCTTCTGCGCACCGGCCGCCGACTGGTCGACACCGCCCGTGTACGCGTTGATGCCGTACTCGAGGGAGGTCTGTCCGACACTCACGCCGGCCCGCATCTGGTCGAGGCCGGCCACGAGGCCCGCGCCGCCAGGAATCAGCTTGGTCGCGCCCGCCTTCTCCTGCGCCAACAACGTGGCGGACGGGGCGTTGTTCGCTGCCACGACCAGCGGCGTCGTGTCGGTGACGACTGCCTGGACCGTGGGGACGTTGGCGCCCAGTGCGCTCGTAGCGCCCGCCATCGCAGCGGCCAGCTGGGCAAGAGTCTGCTTGGTGGTGCCCGTCTTGTTGATCGCGGCGGCCACAGCGGGCTTGCTGGCCTTGGCCGCGTCGGCGACCCCCAGGGCGTACGCGTCACAGGCAGCCTGACCCGACGGCTTCACCGAGTCCGGGCAGGGCAGGGCCGTGCTGCTTGTTGCGGTGTCGATCGCGCTCGCAGCGCGAGTCGCCAGGTCGCTGGACAGGGCCTTGGCGTCCGGGGCAAGGGTCGTGAGGGAAGAGGTCACCGCGGTGACTGTTCCCGCAGCAGTGCCAGCGTCGGTGGCCCACGCGGTGGCATCCCCCTTGTTGCTGGCCAGGACCTTGTCGTCGTACTGGCGTATCGCGGTGAGCAGGTCGGCCTGCCCCGGCACGCCGCTGAGGATGCCCGTGGCGCCGTCGGTGTACTGGACCAGCCCGGCGCGGTAGTCGCCGATGCCGGAGTCCAGCTTGGCGACGCCCGAACGGAGCTGTCCGGAGCCGGCCGACAGCTGGCCGAGCCCGGAGGCGAGCTGGGCCGCACCGGTGGCCGACTGGCTGGCGCCGGACGTGTACTGGCTGATGCCGGACACGAGGCTGGAGCCGCCCGTACGGATCAGACCGCCGTTGGAGGTGATCTGGTACAGCCCGTTGGACAGTGCCGCGCTGCCGTCGGCGAGCTTCTTGGAGGCGTCGGCGACCGTCTGGAACTGCGTCCCAGTGGCGTTGAAACCGAGGTAGACCTGGTTGAGGTAGCCCTCGGTGAGTGTCTGGTTGAGCGCGATCGCGGCGGCCTGCGCCACCGACTGCCCGACGGCCGTGTCAGCGATGCCGGCGACCGGCGAGGTGGAGACGTCGATCGTCGCCTGCTGGGCGGCGCTGGCTGTTCCGGCGTACGAGGTCGCGGCGGCGGAGAAGTTCTCGGGGATCGTCACGACAGCCGCGTACCGGCCGGACTTGAGTCCGTCGGACGCGTGGGTCGCATCAGCGAGGACCCAGGTGAAGTTCTGACCCTCCTCGGCGGAGATGAGCTGAGCGGACAGCTGTCGCCCCATCGGGACGGTCTGGCCGTTGATCGTCACCGACTTGTCGAGGTTCACGATCGCGGCCTGGACCTTGGACAGCCGTGTGTCCGACTTCCAGGTCGCCGCCAACAGACCGGTGGCGATGAGCACGGGGATCAGGAGCAGTCCCAGTGCTTTCGCCCACCAGCGACCACCCAGGGTGGAGCTGAGCCCGCTCATGCGATTCCTCCTCGGTTGCCGACGAGCGCTGGCTCGTCGAGATGAAGCGTGTAGTCGCCCGGGCGCACCAGGTCTTGGAGCGTCTCCAGCGAGGCGGCACCCACGACGAGTGCCCTCGCGCCGAGCTGTTGGATCAGAGACTGCACAGCGTCACGGTCGACGCTGGTGAGCCTGTCGAGGTCGTCGATGAGGATGAGCCCCGCCTTCGTGCGCGCGAGCTCCCGAGCCAGGTTCGGGGTCATCGCGTCTGCGCACATCGACTCGCGTCGGGCCTTCGAGGCAGCGTCGGGCAGGACGTACCCGAGCACCTTGACGGTCCCCTGCGCCGGAACCATCCGGCCGCCGAGGGTGAGCAGGAGAGCGGCACGAGCCGCTGGCGAACCCGTGATCGCGAGCACCTGACCCGGGTCGAGCCGTATCGACAACCCCTCGACGGGAGCGGTCCCGGCACCAATAGCGAGATCCTCCGCAACGACGACTGCGGTGTCTCCCGGGGTCGGCCAGTCCGCGAGCTTCAGCTGCCGCGCGAGCGACTCGCCTTCGATGTCCAGGCTGGGCAGGATCCGGTCGAGCCACTTCGGGAGCCACCACGCCTTCTCGCCCAACAGGTGCATCACGGCCGGAACGAGCGTCATCCGTACGAGGAAGGCGTCGATCGCCACGCCGAACGCCAGGCCGAACGCGATCGCCTTGAGCGCGCCCTCGCCCCTCGGGACGAAGAACGCGAAGACGGCGAACATGATGATGGCGGCGGCGACGACGACCTTCGCAGAGTGGATGAAGCCGTCATGAACGGCATGACGTGCGTTGTCGCCGTGCACGTGCTCCTCGCGCATCCGGGAGACCAGGAAGACCTCGTAGTCCATGGCCAGGCCGAACAGGATGCCCATCGTGATGATCGGGAAGAACGAGATGATCGCCATCTTCTCCGGCAGGTTGACCGCAGCCGCGAACCAGCCCTTGTTGAAGACGAGGGTCGCGGCGCCGAACGAAGCGCCGACGCTGAGCAGGTAGCCGACGGCTGCCTTGATGGGGACAGCGATCGACCGGAACACCATCGTCAGAAGGATCAGAGAGAGACCGACGACGAAGATGCCGAACGGTAGCAACGCCCCGGCGAGCCGGGAGGTGATGTCGAGTCCCACGGCCGTGAGGCCGGTGACCGCGATGTCCACCCCGTACTTGTCCTTCCAGTCCGGCGCCTTGGCCTGGATCCGCTTGACGAGTTCCTCCGTACGGGGGTCGTCGGGTGCTGTGGTCGGGATCACCTGGATCATCGCGGTGTCCGCGTTCTCGTTGGGGACCGCCATGGGCACGGAGGCGACGCCATCGATGTGCTCGATGTCCGACTGGATGCCAGAGACGACCCCGAGCGGGTCCGTCGACTGGACGACCGACATCGTCACGATCAGCGGGCCGTTGGCGCCGGGACCGAAGGCACTGGCCACGGCGTCGTACGTCTGACGAGCCGGGGAGCTCGTCGAGAGCTGGCCGGCGTTGGGCAGCGACAGCCACAGGTCCTTGGCCGGGTAGCTCAGCGCCCCGAGCCCTGCGACGACGAGGAGGATGGTGACCACCGGGTACTTGGTGACGACCCGTACCCACCAGCCGGACGCACCTCCGCCTGTTCGCGGAGCGCGTTCATGTGCGGCGGGCTTGGCCCTCTTCGGCCGCGCCCGCTCTCCCAGGAAGCCCAGAACGGCCGGTAGCAGTGTGAGCGCGACCAGCACGCCGATCCCGACGGCGACCGCGCCGAAGGCTCCCATCACTGTCAGGAAGGGGATGTTCGCGACAGCAAGGCCGACCAGAGCGATGATGACGGTGAGGCCGGCGAACACGACCGCGGAGCCCGAGGTGGCGACAGCTCGAGCTACGGACTCCTCGGGCGTGATGTTGCTGGCCGCGAGCTGGTCGCGATGCCGGGACATGATGAACAGCGCGTAGTCGATCCCGACCGCGAGGCCGAGCATCAGGCCGAGCATCGGCGTCGTCGAGTTGATGTCCATGAAGCGGGTGGCGCCGAACGTGATCGCCATCGCCAAGCCGACTCCCAGGAGCGCGTTGGCCAGGGGCACGATGCCGAGGAGCAGCGACCCCAGCACGACGATGAGCACGACGAGCGCGACGACCACGCCGATGCTTTCGACGACGGTGATCTTGGGCAGCGAGATCGAGAACACGTCGCCGCCGACGAGCACCCGAGTCCCGGCGGGAAGAGTCTTCTGCAACGCCACCCCGTCGTCCTGAAGGTGTGCCCGGTCGGCATCGCTGAACGTGACCGAGGTCCCAACCACCCGGATGCTGAGCTTCGCCGTGCGGCCGTTGGTGGAGATCTGCCCTTTGACGTACGCGTTGTACGGGCTGACCACACCCTTCACGTACGGTCTGGTCGCGATGTCGTTGAGGCCGGCCTCGACCGCCTTCTGGATATCGGCGTCGTTGAACGAGTGGCCCTCCGGGATCGTCACCACCATGGTCGACGTGGAGTCCGCCGCAGACGGGAACGTCATCCGGAGCTGGTCGTACGCGAGCTGGCTAGGCGCCCCGGGGGTCGTGAAGTTGTCGTTGGTCGGTTGACGAATCGCCAGCGCCCCGCCGGCGACCAGGAGTAGCAGCGCGACCCACGCGATCAGTACACGGCCGCGTCGCCGAAAGCACCATCGACCGATGTCGTACAAGAACACGGACATTCGTACTCCCACCGTTCCGGACGCTCAGGCGTTTCGATACAGAAGTGTATCCGTTGCACAAGGGCCGTCTGACCGCGCCTTCCGGGAGACCGGCGGCGAAGGACGGACTTCGACAACGGAGCCCCTTTCCCCGCGTCATGCCCGATAGATTGGAGAAGCCTCGAAGGAGTTCCAGTGAGCGACCACGCGACCATGACGCCACGACGTGCGGCGACCAGAGCGCGTCTGCTGGATGCCGCGCGCGAGGTCATCGCCGAACGCGGTGCAGGCGGCGCGACAGTCGAGGGGATCGCGGAGCGTGCCGGTTTCACCCGCGGTGCGTTCTACTCCAACTACGCCAGCCTCGACGAGCTGATCGTCGACGTCATCCGCGAGGTGGGCGAGACCAGGCTCGCGCAGGTGAGGGCCGCAGCCGCGCAGTTCGCCAGTCACCGCGAGAAGGACGAGCTCACCATCGACTCGGTCCTCGAGGGCGGGGTCCGCGACTTCGTCCACCTGCTCCAGCCGCCCATGCACGAGGTGATCCTGCAGGCGGAGCTGCGGCTGTACGCGCTGCGCAACGAGGGCGCGCGAGTCGGCTACGTGGCGGCGGTGCGCGAGACGATGACCGACGTGTACGAGATCCTCGAAACCCTGTTCGCGAGCGTCCATGCGCAGCTGCGCGCGACCCCCGAGATCACCATGGACATCCTCCTGGGCTTCTTCGACCAGGGCAGCGTGATGAGCTACCTCGAGCTCGGCAGGGTCGATCCGGACGAACAGGTCGCGCGGCTCGGCCGTCTCGTCGACGTGATCATCGACCGTACGGCGTTGCCGGGCCAGAGCTGAGCTACCTTCTCGCCAGCACCGTCCGGACGGACGTAGCCGTCGTCGGGAGGTATCCGGGCGCGGCCCCCGTCACCGTCACGGTCAACGCGTGTCCCACATCAGCCCTGGTCACCGTGTACGTCCGTCGGTTCGCCGCCGGGATCGGGACGCCGTCGCGCAACCACTGGTAGGTCAGCGTGACGTTGTTGGGATCCCAACCGCCGGCCTGCGCGAACAACGTCGACGAGACCGTCGGGGTGCCCACCAGCAGCACGGTGCCGGCGACCACCCGAGGCTGCGTCACCACGGCGGTCGGTGCCGACACCGCCGTCGCGGGGATGTAGCCGTAACGAGTGCCGGTCACCGAGACGGACACGACATGGCCCACATCCGCGAGAGTGACTGTGTACCCGGTGCGCGTAGCTCCGGAGATCGCCACGCCATCACGACGCCACTGGTACGAGAGCCGCACGTTGCCCGGCGACCATGTGCCCGGCTGTGCCGTCAGCCTCGACCCCACCGCCGACGTACCGGAGATCGTGACCGTTCCCGCCGTCACGCGCGGCTGCGCCACCACCGCGGTGGCTGCCGAGATGGCTGTGGCGGACACGTACCCGAAGCGACTGCCGGTCACCGACACCGTCAGTCTGTGGCCGAGATCGGTCATTCCGAGCGTGTACGTCGACCCGGTCTCACCAGCGATGGCGACCCCGTCGCGCAGCCACTGGTACGACAGGCGGACGTTGCCCGGCGACCAGGTGCCCGGCTGAACCGTCAGCGTCATCGTCACCAGCGGCGTACCACTGATCGTCACTGTCCCGGCGACCACGACGCGTTGCTGCACGGGACTGACCTCGGCCGAGGTGACGCTCGCCGTGACGTACCCCTGCCTCACCCCCGTCACCCTCACGCTGATGCGGCTGCCGAGATCGGCGGTGACCGGCGTGTACGTCGACTGGGTCGTGCCGCTGATGTCGGCGCCGTTGCGGAGCCACTGGTACGACAACGTGGCGTCGGCCGGGGTCCAGGTGACACTCGCAGAGAGCGGGGCCCCGATGGCCGGCGTTCCCGAGATCGTCACCGAGCCGGTCATCGTCAGGGCCGGGACCACCGTTGTCGGCGACGACGTCACCGACGCCGCGGTGTAGCCCTGCTTGGTGCCCGTCACCGTCACGCGCAGCGTGTGCCCCACGTCCGCAAGCACCGGTGCGTACGACGCGGCGGTAGCGCCAGCGATCGCCGCGCCGTCGCGCAACCACTGGTAGCCCAGGGTCACGTCGACCGGCGTCCATCCGGTCGAGGTCGCCGAGAGCGTGGCCCCCACCTGGGCCGCACCGGAGATCGCCGCCGTACCGGCCTGGACCGTGCCCGGAAGGACCGCCGTCGTGCTCGCCGAGGCGGACACGGTCGCGTACCCGAGCTTGGTCGCCGTCACGGTGAGCGTGAGGGTGGCTCCGGCATCGGCTCCGACCAGCGCATATGTCGCCGAGGTCGCGCCGCCGATCGCCACGCCGTTCCTGCTCCACTGGTACGTCAGCGTCGCGCCGTCAGGCCAGCTCGCCAGTGTCGCGGTGAGAGCCTGCCCCACGGTGGGCGTGCCAGCGATCGACACCGTGCCCGGACCCATGGCCATGGGCTGTACGGGGCTCGTCACCGGCGAGGTGGCCGACGCCAGCTCGTACCCGTCCTGGCTCGCCGTCACGATCACCGAGAACGTGTGCCCGATGTCGGCGGCCGACGGCACGTACGTCTGCGACGGCGGCGTCACGATCGGAGAGCCGTCACGCAGCCACTCGTACGTCAACGTCGCCTGCTGCGGCCAGGACGCCGGCACCGCGGTGAGCGTCTGGCCGACCTGGGCCGTGCCGCTGATCGACACCGCGCCGCGCGCCATGACGCCCTTCTGCACCGGGGCCGACGTGTCGGAGCTCGACACCGGCGGGTAGCCGTCCTGCGTCGCGGTCACCACGACCGTGAGCGCCTGGGCGACGTCTGCCGCCACCGGCGCATATGCCAAGGAGGTCGCCCCGGGGATCGGTGTGCTCCCCCGAAGCCACTGGTACGACAGCGTGGCCGAGCTCGGCCACCCACTGACCTGAGCGATGAGCGATGTGCCCACCATCGGCGTGCCCTGGATCGAAACGGTGCCGGGCGACAGGACTGCAGGAGACACAGGGCCCGTCGGCAGGGACGTGGTGGTCTCCGTCACATACCCCGACCTCACCGCAGTCACCTGCACCGTGATCAGCTTGCCTTGCTGCTCGTTGGACAGCACGAGGCTCTGGCCCGTTCCGGCGATGGGCCAGGAGTCGGCGAACCACGCCCACGACAACTTGTCGGGGGTTGGCTGCCAATCCCCGGCGCTGGCCGTCAGCGTCTGACCGACTGTCGCGCTGCCGCTGATCGTGGGCCGCGGCGCGTTCGAGAACACCTTCAGGGTGCCGACCGCCCAGTCGACCCCGCTCAGGGACGAGGACCCGACCGTGACCGTGCGGCTGTCCGAGTACCTATCGCCCGTGCACCCCAGCTCACTCGGCACGCCGAAGCAGATCGTCACGCTCAGCGTGTACGTGGCGCCGCTAGGCACGGAGATGGCGTACGTGCCGTCGGCCGCCGTGATGCCGGACGCGTTCGTCGACCCGTTCCCGACAACGATGACCGCTCCCGGGATCGGGCCGTCCGGACCCGTCACTGTGCCGGAGATCGTCTCGTACGTCACGGTGGTCACGGCCAGTACCGGGCTGATGCCCGCCGCCGCCTCGTTCGCCACGACGGTGACCGGAGTCGCGCCGGCTCGGGTCGCACTGTCCTTCCACCACTCGGTGTCGACCCCGCCGCTGAACCTCACGTACACCGTGCCCGTCGGCACTCCCCAGAGCGCGTAGTCGCCACCCTGGGAGACGGTCGTCGTAGCGAGGACGGTGCCGAACGCATCCGTGGCGTCGATCGTGATGCTCGTGGCGCCGAAGAGGTTCGCCGGCAGCGTGCCGGTGATGCGGCCGGTGGTCAGGAGCGTGACCGTGCCAACGTCGGTGGTGTGGCCCAGCGTCACGTGGACCGGGTTGATGGTGACCGGCGCGTACGGCGTCGATGGCGTGATCGTCACCGAGTAGTCACCCGCTGGCAACCCGCTCAGGGAGAACACGCCGTTGCCGGCGTAGGCCGCGCTGCCCGTGGACCTGGCGCTGTCCGCGCTCACGTTCACGGCGACCTGATGGCCGAACGCGTCGAGCACCCGGCCGGTGACGCTGCCGGCCAACGGCATCGTGAGCATGGTTGCCTGGTCGGACCCGACGACGGTGACGAGGCTGCTGGCGTCAGCCAGGTTGAGGCTGGAGCCCGAGGCGCTCACCACGTACGAGCCGGGCGCGACCCTGGTGAAGGCGAACGTTCCGCCGAGCTCGGGGGTGGTGACGCCCACTACCAGGTTCGTCGCGATGTCGGTGAGGAGGATGGCCACCTGGTGCTGGGTGGCGGGGGTCAGCGACACCCCGGCGGGCAGCGTCAGGGTGCCGGTCACCGTGTACGTGGTGGCCGCGGCCGAGCACGTGGACGAGAGATCGATGGGGGTGCTCGTGCCGTTGGCCAGCGCGACGCGCGTCGCGTCGAGGTAGCTGGTCTTCCCGTCGTACCAGGCCAGCGGTCCGCAGACCCCGTCGACCGAGGACGGGGTGGACGCGAGCACGTACTGGCCGGCCGGAAGGCCCTTGAGGCTGTACGTGGCGCCGTCGCTGTTCGCCGTGAACACCTCACCGCTGGTCACGTTGCGGGCGAGGACGACGGTGGACGTGGCGTCGCCGGAGATCGACCCGGTGATCGTCGCGCCTTGTCGCAGCGCAATCGTCACGGTCGACCCGTCGCTGACCGTGGCTTGCAGGCCCGTGGTCTCATACCCGTCGACCGTGGCCTTCAGCAGGTACGTACCGCTCAACAGGTTCAGGGTCGCGACGCCGTTCGCGACCGGACCCGAGCCGACGGAGACACCGAACTGGTCATAGGCGACGACTGCGCCACTGATGGGCGCGGCCGCGCCGGTGACGTCGACCGTGACGGTCCCGTACGCGGGCAACGTGATGTCCTGGGTGGTGTCCTGGTCGACGGTGAACCTGGCGGCATTCGCGGGCAGAGACGTGCCGGGCAGCCACACCGTCTGGGAGTTGACGCTCACGCCGATCCCGTACGAACCGGTCGGGACACCTCGGAAGGCGTAGTTCCCTTGAACATCGGTCAGGGTGTCCTGGGCATGACCATCGGCGCCGAGGAGCGACACCATGACGCTGTCCAGAGCGACATTGCTGCTCGACCTGACCGTTCCGGTGACCGTGTGGCCATTCGCCAGGATGATGCCGATGCCGCTCTCGGCCTGGCCCGCCGTCAGCAGGACGGGTGTCGCCGTCAGCTCGCTGGTCGCGCCGTTCCACCACGCCTGGCCCCAC
>JADGPB010000066.1 GCA_017882655.1 Propionibacteriales bacterium | reverse complement strand
GAGAAGACGAACCCCGCCCCGAGCAGTCCGCCGGTGAGGCTCCACCACGGCGCTCTGCCGGAGGGACGAGGGCGGCTGCGGGCCACGAGGCTGATGACCAGCAGCCCCGTCGTGGCCACCCCGAACGACACCAACGTCGCGGCCAGTGGAGACCCCATGACCGTGCCGAGTCGGCCGTTGACGGTGGCCTGCACCGCTCCGAGCACGCCCACGGCGATGCCGGCTGCCCACAGCAGCGCTGTCGTCCAGGTCGGTCCCGTACCGGCGGTCGCGGAGCGGTGGCGCCAGTTGACGAACACTGCTCCCAGGGCGACGAGGACGATTCCCGCCACTCGACCGATCGTCAAGGGCCGCGGCGTGGCACCGAACGCACCGAACGTGTCGATGACGAGTCCGCCGAGGACCTGTCCGAACAGCGGAAGGATCACGGTCGCGGAGGCACCGATGCGAGGCAGCAGCACCATGTTCGTGGTGCGGAACGTCAGGCCGCAGAGGCCGCCGATCCACAGCCACCACGGCTGAGACGTGGCTGTCGCCGCTAGTGGCAGCGGAGTTCGGGTGATCAGTACGACGATGGCGAGACCGAGGGTCCCGATCGCGAAAGACAGGAGAGACGCGATCAGGGTGACTCCCACGTGTCTCGCAAGGCGGGTGTTGACGCCGGTCTGGATCGGGAGGATGGCTCCGACGATCACCGCGAGGCCGACAGCCACCAGCGTCACGTGCCGCCCTCTCTTGTCGTGAGGGTCTTCACCCTACGGCTGGGTCAAACGCGTCAGCCCGCGAAACGCACCAGGACGACACCGAGCAGCACCAGAGCCGCGCCGAGCAGGCGGCGGCGGCTGAGGTGGCGAGGCGGGAAGCCGAACGCGCCGAAATGGTCGAGTGTGAGGCCGCCGGTGATCTGGCCGAGCAGTGTGGCGCTGATGGCGAGGGACGTGCCGAGGATCGGGGTGACGTACGCGATCGAGAACACGAACCCGGCCCCTATGAGGCCGCCCAGGTAGCTCCACCACGGCGTCCGGCCTGACAGCCGGGGGCGGTTGCGCGCGACGAGGTTGATGAGGACGAGGCCTGCGAGGCCGACCGCGAACGACACCAGAGCCGCAGCCAGCGGGGATCCCATGACCGTGCCGAGGCGCCCGTTGACGGTGGCTTGTACGGCGCCGAGCACACCGGCGCCGATACCTGCGGCCCACAGGATCGCGATCTTCCACGTCGGGCCCGAGCCGGCCGGCGCGGAGCGATGCCGCAGGTTGACGAGCACGGCGCCCAGAGCGACGAGCACGACGCCCACGACACGGCCGATCGTGAGCGGCCGCGGAGTCGTCCCGAACGCACCGATCAGGTCGATCACCAGCCCGCCGACGACCTGCCCGAACAGCGGCAGGATCACCGTCGCGGAGGCGCCGATGCGGGGCAGGAGCACCATGTTCATCGTGAGGAAGATCAGTCCGCACAGACCGCCGATCCAGATCCACCAGGGCTGCGATTCAGCCGTCGCCCGTAGTGGCAGCGGAGTTCGCGTGGCGAGCAGGACGATGCCGAGACCCAGCGTTCCGACCCCGAACGACACCAGCGAGGCCAGCAACGTGACCCCGATGTGGCGGGCCAGCCGGGTGTTGACGCCCGTCTGGATCGGGATGATGGCGCCGACGACCACGGCGAGGAGGACAGCGACGAGCGTCACGAGGCGACCCTACGCGCTGGGCGGAAGTGCTTGTGCGGTGGTGGCGAATGCCCGCGCGGTCGCGGTCTAGCCCGTCTGGGTCGCGGCCCACTCGTCGACGCGATGGGCGCTTTCGGAGTCGGAGATGTCCTCGACCCGGGCGACTATCGCCGAACAGCTGCGGGCTGACGTCAGCGCGCGAGGCGCACGGGGATGCGGTGCCTTCCGAAGTGGCCCGGCTCCGCGTCGTACCGGCCGGGGAGCATCGTTCCGCAGTCCGGGCACCGGCCCTCGGCAGTCAGGCGGTAGGCGAGCAGCTCGTAGTTGTCGCGCTCGATGAGCCGCGCGTGGCAGGACGAGCAGTAGGTGATCTCGCCGCTCGGATCGATGATGTTGCCCGTGTAGACGTGGCGCAGCCCCTCGGAGAGCAGCACTTCGCGGGCGCGTCGGAGCGTCGCGGCGGGTGTCGCCGGTACGTTGCGCATCCGCCAGTCCGGGTGGAACGCCGACACGTGGTGGGGCACGTCGGGCCCGAGCTCGGACATCACCCACTTGCCCATCTCGTGCAGCTCGGCGTCGGAGTCGTTGTAGCCGGGGATGAGCAGCGTGGTGATCTCGACCCAGACGTCGGTCTCGTGCACGAGGTAAGCCAGCGTGTCCAGCACGGGCCGCAGCTTCGCTCCGGTCACCTTCTCGTAGAAGTCGTCGGTGAACCCCTTGAGGTCGACGTTCGCGGCATCCATCACGGAGAAGAAGTCGCGCCGCGTCTCGGGGTTCACGTAGCCGGCCGTGACCGCTACCGACGAGATCCCAAGCTCGTGACAGGCCAGAGCCGTGTCGATCGCGTACTCGGCGAAGATCACGGGGTCGTTGTACGTGAAGGCGACGCTCTGGCAGCCGAGGTCGACGGCTGCCGACGCGATGAGCTCGGGTGACGCCTGGTCCATCAGCCGGTCCATCTCGCGGGCCTTGGACATGTCCCAGTTCTGGCAGAACTTGCAGCCGAGGTTGCAGCCGGCGGTCCCGAACGACAGCACGGACGTTCCAGGGTGGAAGTGCGCGAGCGGCTTCTTCTCGATGGGGTCGATGCAGAAGCCCGACGACCGCCCGTACGTGGTCAGCACCAGCTCGTCGCCCTCGCGGGCCCTTACGAAGCAGAACCCGCGCTGGCCGTCGCGGAGGCGGCACTCGCGCGGGCAGACGTCGCACTGGATGCGACCGTCGTCGAGCGCGTGCCACCAGCGGGCAGTCATGTCTCCTCGAACGCTTTGACGGTGTAGTGGAACAGCCGAGCGTCGTCGTTCCACCAGCCGGCGGGCAGCCCGGCCTTGCGGACGAGGTGGGCGAGGAACTCCTCCGGCTCGGGGAGCGAGTCCCAGACCTGCGGCAGGAACGTACCTCGGTGGTTGCCGTACTCCAGCGTCAACCCGTCGACACCCGGCCTCAGCCGGGACAGGGCGTCCGCGCGGTCGGTGAAGGGGTACGGCTCCGGCGCGGACAGCACCGACACCTCGATGTGGGTGTCGGGGAGCTCGTCGGCGGTCAGCGGCGGGAAGCGTGGGTCGCGGACGGCGGCGTTCACCGCGTTGGCGGCCACGTCTTCTCGGAGGGGGCGGTAGGCGGTCAGTGACCCGATGCAGCCGCGCAGCGCGCCCTGCTGGGTCAGCGTGACGAACGCGGCGCCCGGTGTGTCGAGCCAGGAATCCTCGTTTCGATACCCCAGATGGTCGGAACCCCCGGGATCCGGGCGCCTGACCTCAGCTGCGGTATCAAAACGAGGATGGGCCGCGCCCAACCGACCCGCGATGGCCGAGCGGGCGATCTCGCACAGCACCTGGCCGGCGCCCAGAGGCAGCTCAGGCATATCCGATCCTCAGCCGGAACGCCGCGTACCCCACGACGCCGTCGCGCGTACCGGCGGTGTCGCCCGAGCTGCACGCGGAAAGCAGCTCAGGGCTCCAGCTGTGCCGTTGCGCGGCCACGAGGGCGCCGTTGAGCGGGTACGCACCACACGCACGATCCGGCGGGATCGTCCGGTCGAGCGCGATGACCCGCTCGATGGTGTCGGCATCGAGGGCGGCGGCTTCGTCGTACGGGTGGTAGTGGCTCAGGTCGGTCGAGACGAGCAACAACGTGCCGGGCAGGCCGAGGGCGATCTCGATGACGTCGGCGACAGCGGTGGCGTCTGCATCACCGACCGCGACCGGTACGACGGGGACACCTGGCGCGACCACCTGCAGGAACGGCAGCTGGACCTCGAGGGAGTGCTCCTCCGCGTGGACATCCGGACGTACGGACACGGCTGGCGACTCAAGAAGAGCCGCTTCGAGGTCACGGTCGGTCCCGACCACGCCGAGCGGCGTCTCGAAGCCACTGGCGCCGGACAGGGCCAGCCCCTCGACGTACACGCGATGGGTCGGTCCCACGAGCAGGATGCGGGAGGGCGGCTCGAGGGCGAGTGCGGCGTACGCGTGGGCGGCTGTCGAGCCCGAGTAGATGTAGCCGGCGTGAGGAACCACGAAGCCCGCGGCTGGGACGGACTCGGGGTTCACCGCGGCGAGGAAGTCCGAGATCATGCGTTTCAAGCGCGCTGGGTGAGCGGGGTAGAACTGCCCCGCGACGGCGGGCGACCGTACGGTCATGGTGCCAATCTACGCCGAGGTCAACGGCGCGTCAGGGGAGTCAGGACGGCGTCTTGGCCGGGCGGAACGCGGTCGCGATCCCCTGGTCGACCCAGCGCCGCAGCTGTGGCAGCTGGAGCGCGCCGGTGTGACGGCCGATCTCCTCACCGTGCCAGAGCAGCAGAAGCGTGGGGATCAAGCGCGCCTCGTGCTTCGACTGCGTCCTGCGCGCGTCCTCGACGTTGACCTTCACCAGCTTCATGCGTCCCGCACGCTCGGCGACGACGCGCTCGAGGAGTGGTCCGACGAGTCGGCTGGGCTGTGCCCACGCGGCCCACAGCTCGACGCATACGACGACGGTGCTGCTGTCCGCGATCGTCGGGTAGTCGGTGTCCACCGCCTGCGTGATCCACGGCAGGAACCCCTGGCACTGAGTGCAGCGAGGAGGGTCGACAGCCACGAATGGCACCTGGTTCTTGGTCCTGCAGGTGGCGCAGGTCACGGTTGCCGCGTCCATCTCACTCCTCGTTGCCGACGAGGCCACGTTATCCCCTGGAGCGGACTCGGTTCGCCACGGCCTCGCGTGCGTCGCCGAGTCAGGGGTTCGCGACCCGGTTGTCGTGTGCCCGTGGGCTATGGAGGAGGAGGTTGGCCTCAGCGAGGCCGACGTGCCGCGGACGCGGCGTGCTTCAGCGGAAGTCGCCCGGGTGAACGGTGATGAACGGGGCCAGCTGAGGGTCGGTCCAGTCGGGGACTGCGACAAAGCCGCGGCCGACCCGGCAGTACACCTCGTACATGTCCATCGAGTGGACGTCGACGAACTCGATCGGCTCGCTGAACTCGTCGGGGCCCGGGTAGCGCTGGTAGACGCCGTACTCGCTGCCCTCGCGGCGCAGGATGAACGTGCTGGAGTTGAACTCGATGGTCGCGAGCACGCGCTCCTCGCCGAAGCGAAGGTCGGTGAGCGGGGACGCGCCGCGGAGCGGGACCTGCTTCGGCGGCAGCCACTGCACGCCAGGCAGGTTCGCCATCCACCACGTGTGGGCGTCGGAGGAGAGGTTGTTCCACGGGATCGTCCGGCTTCGCAGGAACGCGAGCGAGGACTCCATGAGGTAGTCGGTGTCAGGGGTGTCGATGCCGCAGAGGACCTCGCCGATCAGGCGGATGGCGCCATACTCGACCCAGCCGCCGACCGGCTCGGAGACCATGCGCAGCTCGCGGCAGAAGCGAATGGCGTCGGACTTGGCGAAGACCTCGAGGTCGGCGCACAGGTCGAGAGCACGCTGCTCAGAGGCAGGAGTTGCCTCGGCGCGGCGGATCCAGAACCGGCCGAAGAAGTCGAGGTCCTTGACGATCGTACGAGGCAGGGCCCTGAGGTCGCGGCCAACGCCGAAGCGGCCGTAGTCCGCATCGTCGATCGTCGCGGTACCACCTCGCAGCCAGCTGAAGATGCTCACAGCTTGTTCCTTCCCCCGTATGGCCTCCCCCCGAAGGCCACGACCCAGACATTAGGCAGGACCACGCCGAGTAGTAAGAAAGATGACAAGGTCCACATGAACGCGGCTGAGAATGCCCTGAGGATTGGCGAAGCGAGCGGGTTACGAGTGGTCCTTGACGACGTACGGCAGACTGAGAGATGCCAAGGAGGTTTCCATGTCGAACCCGCTCGAGATCATCCAGCCGAGCCTGCGCTACCAGCGCGAGCAGCGTGAGCTCGAGAAGGTGTTCGTCGTCGACACCCCTGAAGGCGCAGACGGCCTTGGTCGTATCGACCTCAAGTCCGGACATATCAAGATTCCGGTACGGGCACCTGCGAAGCAGCCCGAGGCGACAGAGGAGTAGCTCGCCCGAGCACCCGAGCGAGGCGAGTCTGCCTACTGCGCCGCGAGGTCCGCGAACGTTGCCATGTGCAACGGGGGCGTCTGCCAGGCCAGGCCGGCGCCGCGGTCATCCAGGTCCACGAGCAGCACGTGCGGAGTGTCCGTGATGCACAGCCGGAGCCTCACACCAGCCCGACGGGTGACGCCCGCGGCCAGGGCGACCGGCACATCCAAGCCCCCTGTGCGGAGGGGCTGACGACGCCACGAACCGGCCGTCGTGAGCCTGACCGGCTTCCCCTCCAGCGCGAACGTCACCACGAAACCGTCGTGGGTGCGCGTCACGGCGAGGTCGGCGATGTCCGGCAGGTGCAGCTGGTCGACGCCGATCGCGAGGGAAGGCCGGACCGGTACGGCGCCGGCGTGCTGCCACGACCCGTACGCACCCGAGTCCTTCGGCGCTCGCAGCGCCAGCGATGCCAGGCGTTCGGCGCGCTCCGTACTCGCAGGTTGACCGAGGCCGAGTACGAGGTGCTCCCACACGAGATCGAGCACCGGCTGAGACGTGACGGGCTGGGCGGACGTGATCGCGATCACGGTCTCGGTGTCGGGGAGCACGAGCGCGTACTGCCCGTACGCTCCGTCCAGCCGGAAGCCCTCTCGGCTGAGCCAGACCTGGTAGCCGTAGCCGTGGTTCCACTCGTGATCGGGCTCGTTCGTCTCGGCGTGCTGGGTGCTCACAAGCGTGGTCCAGCCTTCCGGCAGCACTTGGCGTCCCTGCCAGCGACCGCCCGAGGCGTACAGCTGGCCTATCGCCGCGAGCGCCCCCGTGGTGAGGTGCGCACCGCTGAACCCCAGCTCTTTCCCGCGACCGTCCAGGTCCCATGTGATCTCGATCCCCAGCGGGTCCAGCAGGCGTGGGCGGAGATAGTCGAGCAACGACTGACCCGTCACCTTGCGTACGACCTCGCCGACGGCCCAGCTGGCGCCGTTGTTGTAGACGTGGCGCGACCCAGGCGGAGTCTGCGGCTCCGTACGCCAGAACTGGGTCGCGAGGTCGTTCCGCGCGTCCGTCGCGAAGTCGAGGGTGTCAAGGTCATGGCCGGTCGTCATCGACAGCAGGTGATGGAACGTGAGCTCCCGGCGGCGGCCATCCACGGGGAACGGGGTCCCGATGAGGTCGACGACCCGGTCGTCGAGTCCTACGAGGCCTTCAGCGAGCGCGAATCCCGCGGCCGTAGCCATGATCGTCTTGCTCACCGAGTAGACGAGCTGCCGGTCATCGGGAGCGTAAGGCCCCCAGTACGCCTCCACCTGAACGCCTGACGGGTCGCGAACGACCAGGGAGTGAAGGTTGATCTGCGGGTCTTCCGCTACGGCGTCGATGAAGGCGAGGACGGGATCGGTCACGGCTTCGACCCTAGCGCCGGGCCGCGGCGTGGACTCCCAGCCACCCGCGCTCCCGCGACCGTACGATGCCGGGATGGGAGAGCCGAGGCGGATCGCGATCGTCGGGGCTGGCCCATCCGGCATCTTCGCGGCACAGGCACTGCTTGCTCACCCCGGCATCGCCGTGGACCTGTACGACCGGCTGCCGACCCCGTACGGGCTGCTGCGGTACGGAGTCGCGCCCGATCACACCTCGATCAAGGGCGTCGGAAAGGCGCTGGCGCGCGTCTTCGACTCGCCGGACATCCGGTTCCTCGGCCTGGTCGAGTTCGGTCGCGACGTGACGCGGAAGGAGCTGCTGGGCGCCTACGACGCCGTCATCTACGCCGCTGGCGCCTCGGAGGACGCTGAGATGGCCGTACCGGGCGAGAACCTGCCGGGCAGCGAGTCGGCGCGCTCGTTCGTCGCGTGGTACTCGGGGCATCCCGACGCCAGTCGCTTCCGGCTCACGGGTGTCCGGTCGGTCGTCACGATCGGAGTGGGCAATGTGGCCGTCGACGTGTCCCGGATCCTGTGCAAGACGGCCTCCGAGCTGTCTCCGACCGACATGCCGGACACCGTGCTGGGCGAGCTGCGCGGCCATGTCATCCGCGACGTGTGGATCGTCGGTCGCCGCGGACCGGAGCACGCGTCGTTCACCACCCCGGAGCTGCGGGAGCTCCTCACGCTCCCGCAGGTCCAGCCCGTCGTGCACGGCACGCTGGACGACATCGACCTCACGACGCTGGAACGGCGACCCCGGGCGAACGTCGAGGCGTTGAAGGTGGCCGCGGAGCGATCCGTACCTGATGCGTCCCTGCGGCTGCACCTCCTCTTCTGGCACCGTCCCACCGAGGTGGAAGGGCGGCATCGCGTCGCGGGCATCACGCTGGAACGGACTGCCCTGGACGACGACGGGCACCTCGTCGGTACGGGAGAGGAACGCACGATCGAGTGCGAGCTCGTCCTTCGGGCCATCGGCTACCGCGGCCGGGCGCTGGCCGGCGTGCCGTTCGACGAGGCGCGCGGCGTCATCCCGCACCGGCTTGGCAGGGTGATGGATGCCCGCGGACGTGTCCAGCGCCGCGAGTACGTGGTGGGCTGGATCAAGAGGGGACCGACCGGCGTGATCGGTACGAACAAGTCCGATGCCGCCGAGACCGTGGCGGCACTGGTCGAGGACCTCGCCGTAGAGCCCCCGGTCATACTCCAGCCGGCGGATCAACTGTGGCGCAGGAAGGGGCTTCGACCGACCACGTACGACGACTGGATGCGCATCGATGCGGCCGAGAGCGCGCTCGGCGGGAGGTACGGTCGGCGCCGCACGAAGATCGCCACGTGGCCCGACCTCCTTGGCATCGCGCGGACGGCTAGGCGGAACGGTCCGCCCAAGCCCCGCGACGGCTAGGACCTGTGGATGAATCGGTGAGTCTTCTGTGAGTAACGTGTGGACAAAATGGGAGCCCACGCGTGGCGCCAGTGGACAAACAACTTCCTCGAAAAACTTCTCAAGAAGCGCTTGACGGGTCCGTACCGACGCTGTAGAAATTACCTATCGCAAGCCCGCAAGGGAATGCGAGGGAGAATGAGCGAAGTGCTCTGTACGGCGGGTTCGCCCGTCGCGCCGCCCGATGGCGGGCCGTGGGGGCAAGGAGTGAGTTCTCCGATCGGGAGGCCATCGTCCGATCACTGGAAGGGCCCGTCGAACGACTCATACTCGCTCGCGGGCCCTTTCGCATGCCCCCGGCAGAGCTGGCCACCGAGCGCTCGTTGCTTCGCCCGGATGTCGTGGCACCCCCTCCATGAGCCGCAAGAAGCTGACGTGTCGCGCAAGTCGAAGCTGTGGATAAACCTGTGCACCATCGGTGGAGAATGGGTGTACAACCCGCTATTGCCGGTGCATAGAAGTCGTAGCAAATTCCATCGC
>JADGPB010000483.1 GCA_017882655.1 Propionibacteriales bacterium | reverse complement strand
CATGGTCGGTCGACACGCGGATCCGCGACGCCTCGGTGTCGCCCACGCGTGAGGACGCGATCACCAGGCCGGGTGATCCGGGGCACGCGGACAGCCGTTCCACCGTCTCGCCGTCGAAGGAGGCAAGGAGCTCCCAGCCCTCGGCGTCGTCACCGGAACGGAAGATCCTGCCGTCGGAGGCGCAGAACCAGGTGTGCGGCTGGTGCGGGTCCGCGAGCAGGGCCCCGACATCGCCCGGCACCTCGTCGACGACCAGCCGGACGTTCTCGACGAACCGTACGCCGGGCTCAGCTAGCAGCACGTCGTACACCGTCGATGCCCGCAGCGCGTCCCCGAACGCCCACCCGGAGGACTCGGCGCTGGGCAGCGGAGTGAGGGTACGGGCCAGCGCGGCCTGCAGCCGTCCCTGGACGGCGCCGACGTCCTCGGCACGGTTGACGACCGCGGTCGCCTCGACGTGGAACCGCTTCAACCCGACCCAGCCGACGCGGCTCGACACCCCGAGCGGCTGCCGCTCGGCGAGGACCCGGCCGACCCGGTCGACGACGTCGGGGACCTCACGCTCGAGGAGGGCGTCCGCGGTTACCGCCTTCGGGTCCGTGGAGTCGAGCGTCGGCAGCAGAAGGACGCGTACGACGCCGGGCGTCGCCCCCTCCCACAGCTCCGCCTCGGACACGGCCAGCGCGCGGCTCACCCCGCCGCTGGAGGCCACCGCGATCCGCTCGTAGTCTCGCGCCGTCACGGCCCGGTCCAGCGTCTCGGTCGGGTTGGCCGCACGTCGCAGGGCCTCGGCCAGGGTCTCACCGTCGCGTCCGCCCGCGGCGGGGCCGGGGTTGGTCACGGACAGGCCGGGCACCGGGTCCTTGAGCACGGTCAGGGTGCCCGCCCGTACGTTGCCAGCAGCGCCTCCGCCGGAGCGGTACCAGGCGCGGACCTGTCGCCCGACCGGGACCTTCTGCCCGACGGTCCCGTCAGCCCCGAACACGATCTGGCCCGCAGCGCGGTCGACCACGAACACGTACCCGTCCCCCAGATCGCCCCCGAAGTGGGGCACCTCGTGCCAGACGCGGTACGTCGTGGCGCCGACCCGAACCGACGGGACGCGCTCACCGAGCTCGTTCTCGGCCGCCTCGACCCCCACGTACAGGTCGCCCACCTCACCCGAGTCGAGCACGATCGGCGGGTGGGTGACGACGAACCGCTGCCCGGCCGCACCGGTGCCGGCGCCGAGCGCATCGTCCACCAGCTCGCAGTGCAGGCCGACGGCCCTCCCCTCGGTCGCCCCTGCCGGGATCGTGACGTCGTCGGCGACGACGAAGACGGGTCCTCCTGGTCGGGTCGTCGTCACCTTGGTCCCGCGGCGGATAGTGACCGGCTCGGGACCAGCCTGCTTGAGGGTGCAGACCAGCTCGGCCTTCGCCGCCCCCGGAGGTGCGAGCGTGACGCCGGCGAGGTTCAGCAGCTCGACGTACGCCTTCTCGGGCAGCCTGTTGAGCCGGAACAGCATCGACTCGGTCAGGAACGCGAACAGCTCCAGCAGCGCCACTCCCGGGTCGCCGGGGGTGAAGTCGGTCCATTCGGGCGCCAGGTTCGGCAGCAGCGCCTTGGCGTCGCGCAGCAGACCGGCGTAGTCGCGATCGTCGAGGTTGGGAACGGGCAAAGCCATGTCACGCCTCCGGGTGTGATCCGTCGAGCGGCAGCCCGACGGTGATCCTCTGGGGTTCGCCGCCGAACCGCGGCACGTACGAGCAGCTGATGTCGAGCCGGTACGGGGTCTCCGCGCGCCGCGAGGTGGTGATGGCGAGGATCCGGGCCCGCGGCTCGAACCTCTCGATGGCGCGTCGTACGTAGTGGACGGCCAGTCCGGCGGTGGTGTCGTCGTTAGCCGCGAAGGCGAGGGTCAGCAGCTCGCAGCCGTAGTCCGGACGCATCACTCGCTCGCCGGGCAGCGTCGAAAGCAGCATGAGCAGCGACTGACGGACAAGGGCCGCGCCGGAGACCAGCTCGAGGCGCCCGCTCGAGGCGCACAGCAGGCCCGACTCGCCTGAGTCGAAGTCGGGGTGGGCGAACAGCAGCCCGGTCGGGGTGGTCATGGCTGCTCCCCCACGAGCTCCTGGGCGGCGTCGAGCACGTCGTACGTCACCTGGCCGGGCGGGGTCCCGTCGGTGTAGCCGGACAGGTCCGCCCGTACGACCGGATGCCCGTCGATGCGGACGAAGCTCGACTCGCCGGACCGGATGGCCAAGGACGAGGTGCAGGGCTTGATGCTCACCCCGATGTTCGGGCAGCCGGCGATGGAGCGTCCGACCGGGTCGGGCGCGACGAGCACGGGCCGGCCGTTGACGGTGAGCCACGTCTGGGATGCCTGCTGGGGCGAGCGACCCAGGCGGTGCGAGCAGCGGACGTCCGCGTCGGCGGTCAGCCAGAGCTGGTACGTCATGGTCAGCCCCTCTCGAAGTCGATGGTGTGGGCCCGGATCAGCAGGCGCCGTCCGGTTGCGTCGATGGTGAGGTCGGCCTCCGCGTGCAGGACGACACCGGACTTGGTGATCTCGAGCCGGCTGCCCGCGCCGTTGCGGAGCGTCGCGCCGTCCGTGTC
>JADGPB010000065.1 GCA_017882655.1 Propionibacteriales bacterium | reverse complement strand
CGAGGCGCTGCGCGAGCTGCGGGAGCGCTGCACCGCACAGGGCGTCTCGATGCACCTGGACGGTGCTCGATTGGCCAACGCGCACGTCGCGACCGGGGTCCCGTTCGCCGAGTACGGCGCGGTCGCCGACACCGTGACGCTCTGCCTGTCCAAGGGGCTCGGCGCACCGGTGGGTTCGGTGCTCACGAGCTCGGCCGCGAACATCGCTCGCGCCCGGGTCCAGCGCAAGCGGCTGGGCGGCGGTTGGCGCCAGGCAGGGATCCTCGCTGCCGCGGGGTTGTACGCGCTGGACCACAACGTCGACCGGCTCGCCGACGACCATGCCGCAGCTCGGGCGCTCGCCGAGGCGGTCGCCGACGCAGCCCCGGAGGCGGTCAGCGTCGAGGATGTGGAGACCAACATCGTCGTGATCGGCACCGGAGCGAAGTCGGCAGCGGAGGTCGTGGCCGCAGCCCGCGAGGCCGGTGTGTCGATCTCCGCGGTCGGCGCCCACCAGGTACGGGCCGTCACCCACCTCGACGTGAGCCACGACGACTCCGTACAGGCGGGCCGCGTTCTCGGCGCTCTGCTCGCCTGAACTGCACTGTCGGAGCTCCCTGGCAGGCTGTTCCCATGACCCGGCCACGGATCACCGATGCCCAGCGCAGGAATCGGCTCGCCCGTAGGCATGCCATCGCGCCGCAGCATCGCGTCGCCGATTCTGTGGCGGCCGCGCGTGCCGTCGTAGCGCTCCACTCCACCGAGGCTGGATCGGTGCACCTGGCGGTGGCCGCACGTGTGGACGGTGTCAGCGTCGCCGATGTGGACCGCGCGCTGTACCAGGAGCGGTCGCTGGTGAAGCAGCTGGCCATGCGCCGCACCCTGTTCGCGTTCCCGCGCGACCTGATCCCGGCAGCGCTGGGGAGCGCGTCCGCACGCGTCGTCACCGCGTTCTCTGGCCGGATCTCCCGCACGATCGTGGCCAACGGTTTCGCGACCGACGGCGACGCCTGGCTGGAGGAGGCTTGCACGGCTGTCGAGGAAGCCGTCGTCCGTGGCGGTTCACTGTCCAACGTGGAGATCCGCGACAAGGTGGAGATGGTGCGCGGCCAGATCGACGTCGGCACGGGGAAGTGGGGGCAGGCCGTTGCGGTGTCTCCCTGGATCTGCACGCTGCTCGGTCTCCGAGGGCGGCTCACGCGGGGGTCAGCGGTCGGGAGCTGGTCCAACCCGCGTCCCCGCTGGCAGCTCATGGAGGACTGGCTGGGCGAGCCGGTCGCGCCACTCGGCCCAAGGGAGGGATACGCGGAGCTCGTGGAGCGTTGGCTGGATCGTTTCGGACCGGGGACGGTCGACGACATCGTCTGGTGGCTGGGCGCCACCAAGGGCATCGTCCGTACGGCTCTCGCGGACGTCGAGGCTGTCGACGTCGACCTCGACGACGGTCAGGTGGGCTACGTCCGGCCGGGTGACGAGGCCGACGAGGCGGAGGCTGAGCCCTGGGCTGCGCTGCTTCCTGTGCTGGACGCCACGACGATGGGCTGGAAGTCGCGCAGGTTCTACCTCGATCCCGACGACGTGGCGTACCTGTTCGACACCAACGGCAATGCCGGCACCACGGCGTGGTGGAACGGACGCATCGTCGGCTGCTGGGTGCAGGACTCGGGCGGCAGGGTGCGCGTGGTGACGCGTCGCGACTGCGGTGAGGCCGCGGATCGAGCCCTCGCGGCGGAGGCCGAACGGTTGACCTCCTGGCTCGACGGGACCGTCGTCACCAGCATCTATGCGTCGGCGCAGCAGCGCGGCCTGCCCCTTCCCTGAGGAGGCGCGAGCTGAGTTCTTGGGGCCGGACCGAGCGTCAGCCGTACAGCGTCAAGAGTCTCAGGGTCTCGTCCTCGACCGCGGATCGTGCGGGCACCATCCACGTGCGGGAGTCGACCAGGGCTGGATCGGCGGCCAGGGACGCGCGGACCGAACCCGTGAACACCTTGTTCAGGTGAGTCGAGACGTTGATCTTCGTCATCCCGGAAGCGATCGCCGCGCGCATCCCGTCGTCGGAGACGCCCGAGGAGCCGTGTAGCACGAGTGGGACGGTGACGGCAGCGCGGATCGCGCGGATGAGGTCCTCGTCGAGATGGGCGTCCCGCGTGGTCATGGCGTGAGACGAACCGACCGCGACGGCCAGGAGATCCACTCCCGTGTCGGCGACGAACTGTGCCGCGTCCGCGGGGTCCGTACGCGCGGACGGGTCATGGACGCCGTTCTTCCCGCCCACCTCGCCGAGCTCGGCCTCGACGTCGATCCCTGCGTCGTGGCAGAGCGCCACGATGTCGCGGGTGGTCGCACGGTTCTGCTCGTCCGGGAGCTTGGACCCGTCGTACATGACCGACGAGATGCCGTACGACACCGCCTCACGCACGAGATCGACGTCCTCGGCATGATCGAGGTGAACCGAGATCGGCACGCTGGCCGCCCTCGCGATCGCCAGCGTCGCGACGCAGATCGGTTCGAGTGCTCCGTGGTACTTGACCGCGTTCTCGGAGATCTGCAGGACGACCGGTCGGCCGGCTCGCTCCGCAGCCCGCGCGAACGCCGTGGCATGTTCCAGATGGATGACGTTGAACGCGCCGAGTCCAACACCGCGGGACTGGGCATCGGTGGCGAGGTCGCGCAGCGATCGCAACACGGGATCTCCTAAAGCTCGACGGTTGTCGTGGTCAGGGTGGCGGCGAACGAGGGGTCGAACCGTCCCGTCTCGGGGTGTGCCGCCGCCGCTGCGGAGACCCGGACGGCGTCCTTGAGAGCTGCATCGACGGTGAGGCCCGATGCGAGCCCGCTGGCGAGGGCGCCCACGAGGACGTCTCCGCAACCGACGGGGTTCACAGCCGTCACCAGAGGAGCCGCGACACGGACGGCGCGGTCGGACGAGACCGCCACGGCACCCTGGGCGCCGAGCGACACGACGACCCACTCCGGGCCTTGCCCCGACAGCTGCCGCGCTGCTGCGACGACGGCCTGGTCGTCTGCCAGAGGTGCACCGACGAGCGCCGCCAGCTCGTCGCGGTTCGGCTTCACGACGGTGGGCCCGGACGCAAGCCCGACGCGCAGCAGCTCGCCGCTGGTGTCGAGCACCACCGGTACGCCGTGGTTGCGTGCCGCTGTCACGAGCGTCGCGTAGACATCAGCGGGGCAGCCGTTGGGCGCGCTGCCTGACAGCGTGACGGCGTCGACGAGGCCCAGCAGCGACTCGTACCGCTCATAGAGCGCCGACAGGTCGGCATCTCCGATCGTGACACCCGGTTCGAGCAGCTCGGTCGAGTTGCCGTCGGCGTCGATGACGTTGATGCAGGTGCGTGTCTCACCGGTCACGCGGAGGAACTCGTCGCGCATCCCCTGCGCGGTGATCTCGCTCGTCACGAACTCTCCCGCGAACCCACCGACGAAGCCGGTGGCGATGACCTCCTGGCCGCACAACAGGGCACCACGTGCTGCGTTCAGTCCTTTGCCGCCGGCACTGGCCAGCACGCGGCGCACGCGTCGTACCTTGCCGACGGCAAAGTCGTCGACGTCGTATCGCTTGTCGATCGCCGCATTGAGCGTCACGGTGAGGATCACGGGGCAATCCTCACGCAGCTGCTCATCTCGTGATGGCAGGTCGGGACCATCTCACTCCCAGGACGAAACGTTTCGTACGGCAACCTTCCCAGGCCCCTCGCCGCAGTGTCAACCGTCCGGTGCGCTTGCAGAGAAAGCGGGCGCTCGCTACTTTTGCGCTAAACGTTTCGCTCTCGTCGAGGAGGTGCCGTGACTCGGGCCGTCTACCTCGGTGTCGACATCGGCACGTCGGGCTGTCGCGCCCTGGCTGTCGACTCCGACGGGCACATCCTCGCGTCCGCGACCCGCTCCTACAGCCTGTCGACGCCCGCGCCGGGCTACGTCGAGCAGGATGCGGGGGAGTGGATCGACGCGGCGTTCGCCACTCTGGCCGAGCTGTGCTCCGGCGGGGCCTTCGACCCCCACGACGTCCGCGGTGTCGGCGTCGATGGTCAGAGCTGGTCGGCCATCCCCGTCGACGAGACGGACCAGGTGCTGGCGCCCACGCCGAACTGGATGGACACACGAGCGCAGCCGATCTGCGACGAGATCCTCGGCTCGGTCGGTCCGAGCGAGATTCTGCGACTCGCCGGGAACCGGCTCAGCCCCAGCTATGCGACGGCCAAGATCGTGTGGTTCGCCCGCCACCGGCCAGAGGTGTACGAGCGGACACGGTGGTTCCTCGCATCGAACAGCGTGATCGTCCTGGCACTCACCGGCCGGGCCACGCTCGACCACTCTCAGGGGTATGGACTTCACTGCATCGACGTCGCGACCGGTGAGGTGGACCTCGCGATGGCTCGCCGCCTCGGGATCGACCCGGAGCGGATCCCCCCGGCGTACGAGTCGACCGCCGTCGTCGGTGAGGTGACGGAGTCGGCCTCGAGGCGAACCGGCATCCCCGCAGGAACCCCGGTCGTCGCAGGAGGGCTCGACGCCGCGTGCGGGACGCTGGGCACCGGCGCGTACCTCCCGGGGCAGACCCAGGAGCAGGGCGGCCAGGCCGGCGGCATGAGCATCGTGGTCGACGCACCCGTCGCCGACGAGCGGCTCATCCTGTCCCGCCACGTCGTCCCCGGCGCGTGGTTGCTGCAGGGAGGCACGGTCGCTGGATCCGCCAGCCTCGCCTGGCTGACGCGGGTGGTGGGGGAAGCTGAGCGGGTCGCCGCTGAGGCGGTGGGATCCGACGTGTACGAAGAGGTGTCTGCGGCCGCCGGGTCCGTAGCCCCTGGCTCAGGAGGGCTGGTCTTCCTGCCCTACCTTGCCGGCGAACGGTCGCCCCTGTGGGACGCCGACGCACGCGGAGCCTTCCTGGGGCTCACGCTCGCGACCGACCGTGGCGCGCTGTACAGGGCGGTGATGGAGGGCGTCGCGATGTCGTTGCGTCACAACCTCGACGTGGCGTACGAGGCCGGCGCGAGCGTCGCCGAGCTGCTGGCCATCGGTGGTGCCACGAAGAGCCCTGTCTGGATGCAGATCAAGGCCGACGTCACAGGACTGCCGGTGACCGTCAGCGACAAC
This sequence comes from Propionibacteriales bacterium, assembly GCA_017882655.1. Taxonomy (GTDB): domain Bacteria; phylum Actinomycetota; class Actinomycetes; order Propionibacteriales; family Propionibacteriaceae; genus Fen-668. Next base: position 4,380 of record JADGPB010000065.1, on the reverse strand, counting down.
GACGCCGCCACGCCTCTCGGCGCAGCGATGCTCGCGGTGCTGGGGACGGGCGGCGGCGACGTCGACGAGCTGGTCGACCGGTGGGTGCGCCGTGCCGTGACGTACCAGCCCGATCCTGAGACAGCGAGCGTGTACGAACGGCTGTACCGGGTGTACCGCGGACTGTACGGAGTGCTCGCACCGAGCATGCACGAGCTGGCCGCGATCGGCCGGAGAACGGGGAAGCCAGAGTGAAAGCCGCGATGCTGCATGGGCAGCGTGACGTCCGTGCCGAGGAGGTGCCCACGCCGACACCGGGTCCGGGGCAGGTGCTGGTTCGGGTCGCCTTTACGGGCGTGTGTGGGTCGGACATCCCGCGCGTTCTCAGCGACGGCGCGCACTACTACCCGATCATCCTCGGCCATGAGATCGCCGGTGTGGTGTCGTCGGTGGGTCCGGGTGTGCCCTCTGAGCTGGTCGGGCGTCGTGTCGCCGTGGCGCCGCTCGTGCCGTGCCATGACTGTGACCACTGCCGCGCCGGCCGGTTCGCGCAGTGTCCGAACTACTCCTTCATCGGGTCTCGCCAGGACGGTGGGATGGCCGAGTACGTCGTTGCTCCCGCCGCGAACCTCGCGGTCGTGGCCGACTCGGTGCCCCTGAGGGACATCGCCTTCTTCGAGCCCTCGACCGTGGCCCTCCACGGCATCCGGCAGGCGGCGATGACGCCGGGCCAGGACGTCGCGGTACTCGGAGCAGGGACGATCGGGCTGTTCACCCTGCAGTGGGCCAAGATCCTCGGCGCGTCGCGCGTGGTGGCCGTCGACATCAACCCGGCACGGCTGGCGACCGCGACGGCTCTGGGTGCGGACGCGGTGTTCGACGTGCACGAGCACGACGCGGCGTCCATCCGTTCCTGGCAGGGCGGTAGCGGGTTCGGCCACGTCTTCGAGACCGCGGGGCAGAACGCCACGATGTCCCTGGCCTTCCAGCTGGCAGGCGTGCAGGCAGGCGTCTGCTTCATCGGCAACAGCCACGCGGACCTCACGTTCGACCACCGGATCTTCGAGCTCATGAACAGGCGGGAGTTCCACCTCACGGGCTCGTGGATGAGCTACTCCGCGCCGTTCCCCGGCGACGAGTGGCGCCTCACCGCCGACGCCGTGGCCGACGGGCGGCTGCGCATCCTCGACGAGATGGTGCACGGGACGTACGCGCTCGACGATGTCGTCGCCGCCTTCGACCTCTTCACGCGACCCGGCGCCGTCACCGGGAAGATCCTCTTCGAACCAGGAGCTCACATTGGCTGACACCGTCGATCCCCATGCCGTCCCGTCCTTCGCTCTGTCGAGCGGCGCCTCGATCCCCGCGATCGGGCTAGGAACCTTCGGGTCGGACCGGTTCACTCTCGATGACATCGCCAGCGCCGTAGGCGTGGCGATCCGGACCGGCTACCGGCTCATCGACTGCGCGTCGGTGTACGCGAACGAGCCCCTCATCGGCCCGGTCATCGACCAGACGCTCACCGAGACGGGGCTGTCGCGCGAGGAGCTCTTCGTCATCTCGAAAGTGTGGAACGACGCCCACGCGCCCGAGGATGCCGTCGCCTCTGTCAAGAAGTCGCTGTCGGACCTGAAGCTCGAGTATCTGGACGCCCTTCTCATCCACTGGCCGTTCCCCAACACCCACGAACGGTTCGCAGCACCCGATGCGCGAAACCCCACCTCCCGGCCGTACATCCACGCCGAGTACATGGCGATGTACCACGCGCTCGAAGATCTTGTCGATGCCGGAATGGTCAGGCATCTCGGCGTCTCGAACATGACGGTCCCCAAGCTGCGCCTCGTCCTGCGGGATGCGCGGATCGCACCGGCCCTCCACGAGATGGAGCTGCACCCGGCGCTGCAGCAGGGCGAGCTCTACCAGTTCAGCAAGGACGCCGGCATGGTGGTCATCGGATTCTCCCCGATGGGATCTCCGCGGCGCCCGGACCGGGATCGTTTCGAAGGTGATGTCGCCGACATGGAGCATCCTGTCGTCGTCCGCACCGCCGACGAGCTGGGCGTGCACCCCGCGGAGATCTGCCTCAAATGGGCTGCCCAGCGCGGTCACGTCGCAATCCCCTTCTCCGTGAAGCCGACACAGATCCTCTCGAACCTGCGAAGCGTCACGGAGAAGCCCTTGAGCCCGCGCCAGCTCTACGACCTGCGGTCGGTGGAGGCCAACTCGCGTCTCATCAAGGGTCAGGTGTTCCTGTGGGAAGGCTCGGGGGACTGGATCGACCTCTGGGATGTCGACGGCACGATCCCGGGCTGGGGAGGGTACGGCACCACCGCCGCCGAGTAGTCTCTCGCGCGCACCTGGCGACACCAGCCCGACCGTGGCAGGGTGAACCCATGCGCATCACGCATCTCGGTCATTCCGCGGTCCTTGTCGAGGTCGGCGACCGCCGCATCCTGCTCGACCCCGGGAACTTCTCCGACGGCTGGCACGGCCTGGTCGACCTCGACGCCGTCGTCGTCACGCACCAGCACGCCGACCACCTCGACCCCGAGCACGTACCGGCGCTGCTGATGGCAAACCCGCAGGCCCGCGTGTACGTGGAGCCGCAGGTCGTGGAGAAGGTCCCCCTTGCCGGCGCTCGCCCTCTGGCGGCAGACGCATCGGTCCAGCTCGGCGGCGTGACGATCGCTGCGATCGGCGGCCTCCACGCGGTCATCCATCGCGACATCCCGCGGATCGGCAACGTCGGCATCGTGATCTCGGCGTCCGGCGAGCCAACCCTCTTCCATCCCGGCGACAGCCTCGCCGACGTGCCGCAGGGGGTGGACATCGTGGCCATCCCCGCGTACGGGCCGTGGGCCGCGATAGGAGAGACCATCGACTTCGTACGCGCAGTGGGCGCTCCCCAGGGCTTCCTCATTCACGAGGGGCTTCTCAATGACCGCGGCCGTTCCCTCATCGGGGGGCGCATTCCCGACCTGACAGTGACCAGCCTCGCGACGCCGGCGATCGGCGAGGCGTGGCATGTCGGTTGAGCTGAGCCCGATCGCCCATCCGACGTTCCTCATCCTTGGCGCCGGTTCACGCGGCAACACGTACGCCAACCATCTGGCCGATCACCCCGAGCAGGGTGAGGTCGTCGCGGTCGCCGAGTCCGACCCCGTACGGCGCGCTGCGTTCGCGGAGCGGCACGGGCTGCGTCCCGACCGGGTGTACTCGTCGTGGCGGGAGGCTCTCGCCCAGCCCAAGCTGGCCGACGCCGTGACGGTGACCACGCAGGACGCCGACCATGTCGGGCCCGCGCTCGCAGCGGCGGCCATGGGCTACCACATCCTCCTGGAGAAGCCGATCGCGCCGACCGAGGCGGAGACGCGCCAGGTCGTCGAGGCGGCCCAGGCGGCCGGCGTGCTGTTCGCCGTCTGCCATGTGCTGCGCTACGCGCCGCACACCGTCGCCCTGCAAAGCCTGATCGCCGAAGGCGCCATCGGCGAGGTGCAGAGCATCGAGCATCTCGAGCCTGTTGGTTGGTGGCACGCGGCGCACTCGTTCGTCCGCGGCAACTGGCGCAACGAGGGGCTTTCCAGCCCCATGCTGCTCGCGAAGTCGTGCCACGACCTCGACTGGCTGCTCGCGGTGGCCGGACGACCGTGCGAGCGGATCGCCAGCTTCGGCTCGCTGTCGTACTTCAACCGGGCGCACCAGCCCGAGGGCGCTGCAGACCGCTGCCTCGAATGCCCCGGGCAGATCGAGCAGTCCTGCCCGTACAGCGCCAAGCGCATCTACCTGGGCGCTGTCGAGCGAGGCGTCACCGACTGGCCACTCTCGGTCATCACCCACGACCCCACGCGAGAGGGCGTCATGGCAGCCCTCGCCGACGGTCCGTACGGCCGCTGCGTCTACGCCTGTGACAACGACGTCGTCGACCGCCAGGTGGTCTCGATGGAGTTCGAGGGAGGCCTCACGGCGTCGTTCACGATGACGGCCTTCAGCACCATGAGGGGTCGCAACACCCGGATCTTCGGCAGCCACGGCGAGATCACGACCGACTCCCAGGTCATCACGATCGACGACTTCCTCACGGGGGAGCGGTGGGTCATCGACACGGCCGTGGGGGCGGACGACGGTGCCGCGGGTGGCCATGGCGGAGGGGACGGTGGCCTCGTCACGGCGTTCACGGCCGCGCTGCGAGCCGGCGACGCGAGACTCGTACCGACGACCGCCGAGGACAGCCTCCAGAGCCATCTCATGGTCTTCGCTGCTGAGCGCGCCAGGCGGCAGGGGACCGTCGAAGCGATTCCGCAACGCTGACAGGGGATCTTCCACAGCCGTTTGATAACGATTTCATATCTCTGCCCGTGCGGGTTGACAGGCCCCGTCCCCATGCGTTTACGATCTGAAATC
>JADGPB010000482.1 GCA_017882655.1 Propionibacteriales bacterium | reverse complement strand
TTCGTGAACGCGCTGAAGACGCAGCCGGAGGCGAGCTCGATGGGCGTCGAGCTGCCGCTGAACCCCCAATGGGCCAACTTCGGCACCGTCGTCGACCAGGGCAAGCTGGTGACGGCCTTCTTCAACAGCGTCCTCTACTCGCTCGGGGGAACGGTGCTCGCCGTCCTCGTCTCCGCGCTCGCCGCATACGTGCTCGCGCGGCATCGGACGCGCCGGCACCAGATCATCTACCTCCTGCTGATCGCGGGCATCGCGGTCCCCACCAACTTCGTGACGCTGATGAAGGTCATGCAGGTCACCCACCTGATCGACTCGCAGATCGGCATGATCCTGCTGTACGCGGCCACCCAGATCCCGTTCAGCGTCTTCCTGATCTACGCCTTCGTCGACTCTCTGCCGAGGGAGCTGGACGAGGCGGCCTTCATCGACGGCTGCTCGCCCACGCGGACCTTCTTCTCGGTCGTCTTCCCGATCCTGACACCCGTGCTGGTCACCTGCGGGGTCCTCAGCATCCTCAACATCTGGAACGAGTCCCTGATGCCCGTGTACTTCTTGAACAGCACGAGCCGTTGGCCGATGACCCTTGCGGTCTACAACTTCTTCGGCCAGTTCCAATCGGATTGGAGCCTGGTCTCCGCGGACATCGTGTTGACGATCCTGCCGGTGATCCTCATCTACATCGTCGCGCAGCGTTGGATCCTGTCGGGCGTCTCCACAGGCGCGGTGAAGGGATAGCCGTGATGGACCCGTCCGCTCGAGACCGCATGGCCAGCCCGACGGCCACCCGGGCAGGCCGCCCGATGAGGATCCTGTCCCACGAGGTTGGCCCTGACGGCCTCACGATCCGCACCGACGCGGGGCTGCTCGCCCTGAACCCGCGGACCACCCGGACGGTCCGCGTCCGGTTCACCCTCGCGGCTGCGTTCAGCGGGAAGCCCAGCCTGACCGTGGTTCCCGTTGGTGCCCAGTCGCCGCCCGTCCCGTTCTCCGTGGTCGAGGACCAAAACGGCATCGTCCTCTCCACCGATGTCATCACGATCGAGGTGGCGCGGGAGACGGCTGCGCTCACGTACCGGACGATCGAGGGGACCGTGCTGACCCGTGAGCCGGCTCGCGGCGGCAAGACGCTCACGCCGGTCCAGGTCCTGCGGTCGGAGTTCGACGGGGCCGTGCCGCACGAGAGCGGCGAGAACATCGACGGCGTGCGAATCGGCGTGGACGGCATCCGCCAGGTCGTGGATCGGACCGCGTTCCACACGAGGCTCGAGTTCTGCTGGGCTGATGGCGAGGCCCTGTATGGGCTGGGCTCGCACGAGGAGGGCATGTTCAACCTCCGCGGCCAGCACCAGTATCTCTACCAGCAGAACCTCAAGGTTGCCGTGCCGGTGCTCATGTCTACGCGCGGCTACGGCGTCTTCCTCGACTGCACGTCGCTGGTCACGTTTCACGACGACGCCCTCGGGTCGTACCTCTGGGGCGACGTCGACGAGGAGCTCGACTATTACATCATGCTCGGCCCGAGCTTCGACGAGATCGTCTCCGAGTTCCGGGCGCTCACCGGGCAGGCGCCCATGCTCCCGCGGTGGGCCTTCGGCTATGTGCAGTCGAAGGAACGCTACGAGAGCCAGGCGGCCCTGCTCGCCGTGGCGCGCGAGTACCGCCGCCGCGGGCTGCCGCTGGACTGCATCGTGCTGGACTGGAAGTCGTGGGCGGGCCGCGCCTGGGGCCAGAAGTCGCTCGACCCGGTGCGTTTCCCGGACCCGCTCGGCATGACCCGCGAGCTGCACGCGCTCGGCGTGCGCGTCATGGTTTCGATCTGGCCCACGATGCGGCCGGGCGGCGACGACTGGCGCGAGCTCGGGGACCGCGGGCAGCTCCTCGGCAACCAGGCGACGTACAACGCCTTTGACCCAGCGGCGAGGGCTACCTTCTGGTGCCAGGCGGACCGCGGCCTGTTCTCACAGGGGTTCGACGCGTGGTGGTCGGACTGCACCGAGCCGTTCGAGGCCGACTGGATGGGCGCCGTCAAGCCGGAGCCCGAGGAGCGCATGCGGATCAACACGGACGAGGCCAAGCGGTACCTCGACCCGGAGCTCATCAACGCCTACTCGCTGTTCCATTCGCAGGGGCTGTACGAGGGCCAGCGCTCCGTCTGCCGCGAGAAGCGGGTGATGAATCTCACCCGGTCGGCCTTCCCGGGCCAGCAGCGCTACGGAACGGTGACCTGGTCCGGTGACGTCAGCGCGAGCTGGGACACGCTGCGCCGCCAGATCGCCGACGGGCTCAACTTCTGCACGACCGGCATGCCGTACTGGACCACCGATGTGGGCGGGTACTTCGCCGCCCGGCGCCCGGAGCTGTGGTTCTGGGCCGGCGATTTCGACGCCGGCGTCGATGACCTCGGTTACCGGGAGCTGTACCTGCGTTGGTTCCAGTACGCGGCCTGGCTCCCGATGCTGCGTTCCCATGGCACCGATACTCCGCGCGAGATCTGGCGCTTCGGTGCCCCAGGGGAGACGATCTACGATGCCCTTGTGAGCGCGCTGCGGCGCCGGTACCGCCTGCTGCCGTACATCTACTCGCTGGCGGGCTGGACGACGCGTTGGGCA